>JBCDBC010001065.1:0-2580 GCA_039184535.1 Bacteroidota bacterium
ATTGAACCCCCGACCTCAGGGTTATGAATCCTGCGCTCTAACCATCTGAGCTACCTCGCCGGATATTTAGGTGCACAAAAGTAGGGCTTTACATCTATTCGCGCAAATATTTTTAGAGACCGTATCCAGAACAAAAAAATTTTAGGAGATAATTCTCATGGAAGGGTTCTGACAAGCTAATTTTTCGAGGAATAGCGTGCTATTTTGAGAGAAATTAGCGTAGGCCAGGTTCCATTTAGGAGGATTATCTACAGAAATTTCTACTACATCCAGGGCTGTTCAGAAGCCTCTATTTGATACATGGCGTAAGTATGGAATTCGTCTGCCAAAGATTTAGGGATGTAAGGCAGCCGGATGTTGCCGGAGGCTGTATGTAATACCACATCTGCCAATAGGTATTGGGTTTGGTAGGGCGTCTGATGGATGGATACCGACTGTACCTTAAACCAGGGGAGTAGGGTGGTGGTCCGCCACCAGATACCTTTGTGGAGACGTAGGAGGTAAGGATTTACGGTAATTTCAAAGCGTTTCCAGTATCGCCAACTCAGATAGAGGACCACAGGGTGCAGCCACCAAACGTGAAACCAAAGCCATTCCTCAGTAATGAAGGCCACGCCCGTAGCTATGAGGGAAGGTAAGAGCGCAACCCATAGCCAACGCCTATATATCCATAACCCGCTGATCTTATAAGGGAAGAAGCCTTCCAATGCTTCTTCTTTATAAAGGAGTGAAAGTACCTGCTGAAATTCTTCTACGGTGGCACCTACTATAGTAAAGGCTTTCTTTCGAGCTACTGCCTCACTGGCTGCCTGGAAAAAGCGGAAGTTCATGAGCTTGAGCCATCGCTGTAGCGGATTGGTGTACCAGCGCACAAACTGTATCTTCTGGAAGAGGATGGAGAATTCTTTCTTATTTAAAAGACCCGTACTGATCCGCATCCCCTGTGAATCATGCTTAACCATCAGGTCATAGTATAGGAGGAAGGTTCTCACTAGAGAATACAAAACTGAAAGCAGGAGTACTACCGGGATAAACAGTAGAAAGAACCACGCACTTTCCGGATCAGGTTCAGAACCAAAAAGCTTGATGAGTTCTTTAACCCAATGACCTTCTCCCCAACCCATAGCCTGATCTATGTAATTGATGGAGCCAAAGGCGGAAGCCATAAAGATCAGAAGAGGCTGAAGATGATTCTGAGCTATTCCGGCTTTAAATACTCCTAGTGGAGGTTTCTTAAATAGAACCTTGTAGGGCTCTGGAGATATCTCTACTGTTTCTCCTTCTTCTACTAAAGTCGTTTCAGGTAAACTGGATTTGTAAGTCAGGATGTATTCTTCCAGTCGTTTAGCTTCAGATAGGCTAAGGGCAGAAAGTTCCAACTCCTGTTTGACGGAACCAGCTGTCTCTATTTCCAGACCTGTCACCCCAAAGATTCTGTGAAGGAAGGTCGCATTACGTTGGATGGTTTGTATCCTATCCAGGGGGATGGTCATTTGGGTGGTCTTTAACACACCCTTTTTGACAAATAGCTGGTTATCCGCTACCCAATAGTAGTATTTGAAGTAGGCCAATAAAGACCCTATGATCTGTATGCTACTCAGAAAGATGAGAAATAGCTCAAAACTGATGTTTCCCTGTCGTCCGGTATTAAATACAAAAATGAGGAGTACCGGCCAGAATGTTCGTAACAACTGGCGTAGCAGCTTCCCCAGAATAAATAGCATAGCTACCGGGGACTGCCGACGAGGAGGAAAAGTGGTCGGCAACTCACTCATTCTTTCTCCTTGATTTTATTCGTGATGAATTCCTTCAGGCGGCTCGCATCATCAGGTCTTAGGCCGGGTATGCTTAAGTCGCTACTGGAACCGCCTGCCGTGAACACCTTTATATGTGCCAGATTGAAGCCTTTTTCTATAAAGCCCTGCCCCATGGACACATGCTGAATTCGGTTAAAAGGAACTGAGATCAGATTCTTCCATAACCACCCGCTGGTGTAACTCACATCATGCTCTCTAATTGCATAGCCCTTAAAAGGAAAGCCTTTATATACTACCACCCCTCTGGATATGATGAACAATACGATCACTCCATACGCGCTAAGGGCTACAGTACCTTTTGTAACCAATCCGGTAAATAACAAGAAAATCGTTGTCCCTAATAGATAAAGAATGCTTCTGATGATCCAATTGAAATATTGATACTGGTGATACTCTTTCTCCAGAGAAGAAAAATCAATCTTATCTACTGCAGGCAGCTCTTCTATAGATATGGTAGGATTCTCAAACATAGATCATTTGTAAATAAAACCTGTTCCTCTCCTTCCCCTAGCTCCGGGTTTAAACCCGGAGCTAGGGGAAGCCCTAAAAATTTCTTGAATTTTATCAACTATACGAGATACCGGATGTCGCAAAATCCATTCTCCTCTATCCCTCCGGCATGATATTATATGTTAAGATAACGTCTCTATAATCTTCAAGGCATTCGCCTTGTCCTGGTCCATGGCAGCTATTAATTCTTGTATCCCATTGAATTTCTTTTCCCCCCTTAGATATCTGATAAACTCCACTCGTATCTTCTGGC
>JBCDBC010001066.1:0-2566 GCA_039184535.1 Bacteroidota bacterium
GAAATCACGGGTGGTACTCTGAGCTTCTCTGCTCAGGGAGTCCAGTTCATTCCTTACATCTCCCAGGCTATCCTGACCAAGACGTTGGATTTGCTGTAGTTCTCTTAAAGCTGACTCTGTGGAAGAAGTAAGATCATTTCTAAGTTGGGTAGCCTGAGTTTGGGCCTCATTTACTAATCCCTGTCCCTGGTTCAGTAAGCTTCTGGCCTGACCTTCTATAGAGGACTGGACTTGTCCTGCAGCTGTGGTAGTCTCATTCAGGAGGCCTTCAGCTTGCATTTGCGCCTCCTTTTCTAGCTGACTGACTGACTGGAGAAATTCTTTTTTCTTTCCCTGAGCAATTTCAAGGGTTTGCTGTACGGTTTTTTGTCCCTGATCTACAAATGAGGATACTTGATTTTCCAGCGAAGAGGCTAGCTGATTGACAGGCGGGAACTGAAGTCTGGAACCTACTCCTAACTCTCGGAGAGAATTAAGGTTATTTGAAGCAGCTACCTGTACAAATAGCTTGGCATTCCCGTACACGTTCTTAGCAAGATCTGTAACTTTTTCTCCATCAAAAATATCTCTTATCTGTGTGAGGCTACGGATGCTAAAGGGGTTCTCTCTGGACTTCTGAGCATTGGTTTTATACTCTGCAAAGGTGACACACAGCATGGCACGTATCGGCCTCCCGTCAGGACGGAAAAGCGTATACTTTATGTCCATATGCTTAAGAATGCACCTGATAGAAAAAGTGCCCCAGGAAACACTGAGATAGGAAGGTCGTCTTTCCTTCCCCCTAAATCCCTGGATTTCCTTAAAGCCAGTGGCACCCTTAAATGCGGTAATCTCCTCTTCTATGTCCTTCGCCCTGCCTGTAGCACCAGTTGCATCTATTACAAACTCAAAAGAGAATTCTCTGGGAGCAATTCCTTGAAATTTGAACTCTGCTCCTGTTTCAGAGTGGGCCTGGCTCCCATCATAATTGAAGAGGGTATTTACCGTAAAGGATTCAGGGTTGAACATAGCTGTATATTCAGCTGTAGGGTCTCCCTGCTGCGAAGCCTCATCTGGCCCTTCATAGCCTCTTATGATCAATTTTGATAATTCTCCTAAGGTCATGCTAACGTTCTTTTTGTTGTTTCAAGATTTCTAGCACCTGTTCTACCACCTCCTGGACTAGCATAGACTTGTCCTGATCGGAGGAGGTAGAAGTAGGCCTTGGGGTAGTAGGGACCACTTGTCGGGCTTCTTTTTCCCTGACGGTGGCCTTGATCACTAGTTCCATTATTTCCACTGGCATATCATGAGGGGTTAATGATTTTAGGTTCGAAATACTCATAAGCCAGCTCGAGTGTCTCAATGACCAGGTTACTTTCCATGGCATTGAAATCTGATATCGACCATTTTCTGGGCCAGGTCCTGAAAAACTTAAATTGCATCAAAGGGTCTCCCTGGTCATTTTTCAATGTGAGTTCCAGGTCAAGAGGTGTCACCACCATTTTTGCATCTTTGATGAGAGTGAAGACCCAGTTGAGAATTTTACTTTCCAGTAAAACTCCTCTGCTCAACACCAAGTCCGGAAAAATAGGCTTCATAGGTGCTTTAGGAACTGCTGGACTACTGCCCTCCTTCACATTTTGCACCTCGAACTCTATACTTATGCCGGAAACAGACTGAAAACTTCCATCCGGTCCGTCACCCTCTATAAAGGGAGCCTTGGTCTTGCTATCGAAAAACTTCAAGTCAAACCGAAAACCTACAGGAGGCAAACTGGATCTAGGCATAACAAATGATTAGTCTTGTATGGTCAATCCTTCATGGGCTAATTCCAGCGACTCGATAGCCACTTCATTCCCATCCGACTTAAGATCTGTAGACTGCATCTTCACGGCAATGGCTTTGTTTAGCTTCCAAACAATGACTGGATTAGCCTCTTCATCTAATAGTTTGATGATGACATCTCTTTGTGCGCCTTCTGTAGTCTGGAGGTTAATGGTGGAGGCCCACCACTGATAGAACTGTTTCTTAGTAGCATCATCATTAAAGATGCCTCGCTTCATGGTTACCCTGGAAGATTTGTTGAGGCCAAGGATGATTCTCTTATACTTGGTTTTGTCACTTCCCTCACGGTACTCTATGATTTCGGTTTCTTTGTCCAGGCCAGAAATTTCAGTGAATCCAGCCCTTACAGGCCCATCAGGTGTTTCAAATTCCGCCTGGAACCGAAACTTTGGAATCGGATATGCTGCCATAATTGTTGTATTCTCTTAATATGTTTTTAGGAAAGTCTTACTGATTTAGGTCAAACTTGTGCATGAATTTGAGCACGATGAATTCTGCAGGTCTTACCACTGCCATTTCGATTTCTACTACCAGGTATCCATCCAGCATTTCCGCTGTTGAAAAGGTTTCAGGAACACCTACACTTACTTTGTAAGCTTCATCTGGCGTAGCACCTAGCAGTGCTCCGGCACGCCATTGGGTTTCCAAGAAGGCTTCAATGGATCCCTGAATACTTACCCAGGTATTGGGGTTATTTAGTTCGAATACATACCTAAACAGAGCCCTTTTTACGGATTCC
>JBCDBC010001067.1:0-2566 GCA_039184535.1 Bacteroidota bacterium
AAAAATATTTACCTGAGAAAGTTGTAAGCATGAGTATTAGGTATCCATTTCTGTGCTGCCTGGGTCTAGGGATACTACTATGTTTCTCCTGTCAGCAGCCTAATAAGGCTATTCTCATCACCAATGTGCAATTAGTAGATGGCAAAGGGAATGCTCCAATAAATGGTGCTATCAGAATAGTGGAGGGGAAGATTCAGGCTATGGGAGATATTTCCTTTGCTGCAGGAGACTCGGTCATTGATGGAAAGGGGGCTACTCTCTCACCTGGCTTTATAGATTCTCATAGTCATCACGACTGGGATCCTGATAGGTCTGTGCTGGCAGCTGTTAGTCAGGGGATCACCACTATAGTCATAGGGCAGGACGGGCGCTCCAATAGTCCTTTGGCTTCCTACTTTGATTCTTTACAGACGTATCCTCTCGCGGTAAATGTGGCTTCCTATGTAGGCCACAATAGTTTACGATTGAAAGTTATGGGAGAAGACTTTAAGCGGGAAGCTACGGAGGAAGAAATACAGCTGATGGCTGAAATGCTAGAAACTGACCTGGAGGCAGGAGCCTTGGGTTTAGGGACAGGATTAGAATATGATCCCGGAATTTATTCTTCTACAGAGGAGGTAATAAGCCTGGCCAAAGTAGCTTCAGAAATGGGCGGGCGCTACATCAGTCATATGAGGAGTGAGGACATCTATTTGGAGGAGGCCGTTGAGGAAATTATCCGCATAGGAAAGGAAGCTGATATCCCCGTCCAGATTTCTCACTTTAAGCTGGCCAGAAAAGGCTTATGGGGCAAGGCAGGAGAAATTCTTAAGAGATTAGATGAGGCCAGAGCTGAAGGGGTGAAAATCACAGCGGACGTCTATCCTTATGAATATTGGCAGTCTACCATGACCGTCCTTTTTCCCAAAAGGGATTTTACCAATAGGGCTTCTGCTACCTTTGCTCTGACGGAGTTGACAGATCCTGAGGGAATGATCATTTCTGACTTTGTAGCAGATACCTCTTATGAAGGGAAGACCCTAGCAGAGATTTCTGTCATAAGAAATGAAGATCCGGTAGACGTGTACATGAAGCTAATAGCCATGGCAGAGGAAACTCCCGGAGAAAGCATCATAGCAAGGTCTATGACTGAGGAGGATATTTTTACCCTTCTAGAGTGGCCCTATTCCAATGTGTGTTCCGATGGATCTTACCGTGGACATCCAAGAGGATGGGGGGCCTTCCCAAGGTATTTTGCTAAAATGAATTCTATCTCTATAGAAGAGCGAGTCCAAAAGATGACTTCCCTATCAGCCAGGCATGTAGGACTTGAGGGAATAGGTATACTGGAAGAAGGGGCTCCTGCGGATCTGGTCCTCTTTTATCCTGAAGAACTGGTTGACAGAGCCACCTTTGATCAGGTGAAGAGGGTAGCCGCAGGAATCTCATCTGTATGGGTAAGCGGGGTAAAAGTATATGAAAATAGCCGGGCTACAGGTAAATTTCCGGGAAGGATTTTAAAGCGGAAATCCAGATAATGACTGATGATCAATCTATGTGGATCATTATTACGTTATCATAGAAATGCACCTCTATAGAATACAGTTAGCTAACATAAACCATCATTATGGGTGAAATTCCTGAACTACAACAGGTAGATGCTATTCTTCCTCAACTTCTCCGTAAAACGGGAGCCTTTGTGTTGAACGAGTTTAAGCACTTTGATTTCGGGAGAATTGAATATAAAGGGGAGAATGACTTATTCTCTTATGTAGATGTTACCGCAGAAGATATTCTTAAGAAATCCTGTAAGGAGGTAATTCCAAATTCTGGCTTTATCACAGAAGAAAGTGCCAATGAAAATACTCAGAGGGATTTTATTTGGGTAATAGATCCCGTAGATGGTACGACCAATTTTACACATGGCCTTCCTTTTTTCTGCATTAGCCTGGGGCTTACCTACAGATCCGAAATGGTAAGAGGATATATATATCATCCAGCATCTGATGAACTCTTTATAGCTAAAAAAGGAGAAGGGGCTACTCTGAATGGCGAGAACATTCAGGTGAGTCCTAAGGTTGATCTACAAGAAGCTTTATTATCAACTCGCTTCCCTGGAATAGATGTTCCTGGAAAAGAAATCTATGCCCAAATGCTAGCCTCCATCATTGGAGAGAGCCACGGGATTAGAAGATTAGGGAGTGCGGCCTTAGAAATGGCCTATGTAGCCTGTGGAAGACTGGATGGCTACTTTGAATTTGGCTTGAAACCATGGGATGTAGCAGCCGCCTCCCTGCTCGTTCAGGAGGCAGGAGGTAAGGTGACGGACATGGAGGGAGGTGAGAATTATTTCTTCGGAAAACAGATCCTTGTTAGTAATGGACCTATACATGCCAACTTACTGGGACATTTACAAAGCTGGGTTTCAAACCTTAAGTCTGTGCAATAGTCAGATTCTCAGGAGGATTTATCCTACAAAAATATCTCCTTTTGCTTAACTTTGACCAATTATAATAGTATAAGATAACATTGACTGACCCGAGTATAGATAACCTTTAGAACAATATGTTAGGTTTTATTAAGAATT
>JBCDBC010001068.1:0-2563 GCA_039184535.1 Bacteroidota bacterium
AAGTCCTCAGCATTGCAGTAGATACTTCTATCAGCTCCCACCGGGTGGTAAGAGAGCTGGATAGGTTGATTGAATGGAGAGGGAAACCTCAGTTTATTAGAGTGGATAATGGCCCTGAGTTTATTGCTGCCCGGATACAGGCATGGTGTGATACCCATGAGATTCAACTGAAGTTTATTCAGGCTGGGAAGCCTACTCAAAACTCACTGATTGAACGCTTTAATAGAACCTACAGAGATGAGCTCTTGGATCTCTACTGCTTTGAATCCATTAGCCAGGTTAGAGAACTTACCCAAGAGTGGATGTGGGTATACAATACCGAAAGACCACATGATTCCCTGGGAAACGTACCACCCAGAACCTTCCTATTGAAATATGGAAAAGTCCAACCGCCCTGCGCACTACCCGACTTTCCCACATTCCAACAGGATCAACAACACTTTTATTTAGAAAATTCTTTAATTACTACCGTTGCTAAATAGGGGTAGCTTACATCATGAAGGGGGCAACCTCCTAAGCCTAAATTCTTCTTCCTCATCCTCTCTGATAGTACTTGCTTATCAGCAAATACAGCCCTCCGCACACCAGCCAGGCGGGTAAGGTGAGGAAGGACAAGAAAATATCTTGTGAGTAGGAAAGTAGGTAGAAGCCCCCGAAGCTGAGGCTCCAGGCCAGGAATACTGCCCAATTAAAGCTAATCCCGTTTTTCTCTGCATAGTTTGAGATGATGCCCGCCTTTTTTCCTAGGAAGTATTCTGCTGCTATGATAGCGCCTACAGGGGCCAGGACAAATCCGTACAGAGCCACAAAATCCAACAGCTTCATGGCTACGGCTGGAAAGATTCCGGCTATAGTAGCTATGGCTCCTGCGGCTATGGTTACCCAGAAGGTAGAAGCTTTAGGGAGGATGGCCTGGAAGGCAAGTCCTGCCCTATAGATAGTAGGGTTGGCAGTGGTCCATCCCGCTATCACTACGGCTATGATGCCAAATATTCCAAGGGCGTTGTAGGCTAAAGGACCAGGTGCTACAGGGGGAGCTTGTCCGGCATCCAGGAAAGCTTGTGCCTCACCAGTCTTGAGGTAAACGGCGTACAATAAAGCTGCCGCTATCCATGCCAGATAATGGCCTACATACATACCTGCTGCGGTAGTCCAACCTGATTTGACATTTTTTGCATAACGGAAAACGGAAAGGTCAGACATCCCTATGTGCATGGCAGCATTACAGAACCAGGACCAAAGGACCACATGCCAGAAGGTGTACTTGATTTGGCCTGGAAAAGGCTCAGACCCTTCCCCCCAGATATTCCAGAAATCTGTGAAACTGCCTACGCCCAGCTGTTGTAGGGATACGATCCCTCCAGCAATGAAGGCGAGGATAATGAAGGGAGCCATCCAGTTGGCCGCTTTGGCTACAGCATCATAGCCTCTGGCCGCTATCACAGCAATGATAGCCCCTACGATGAGCACGATCACTACCCAACTCACGCTATTAGGAAGCGTATCAGTCAGCCTGGGCATTTCCATGTCAAAAGGAACGCCTACTGCTGTAGCAGAAACGGTGATCATGGCACCGGCGAGAAAGCAGAATAAGATACCATTTGCTAGGTTGTAGACAGTCACCAGCCTCTTTCCACAAATTTTCTCCAACTGATAGTAGAGGGTAAGGCGTTTATTGACGGCTATTTCGGCGGTAAGAAATCGCCAACTGAGTACTGCCAGCAAGTTTCCCAGGAAGAGACCCACAATCAGGTCAAAAGCACTTACTCCTGCCGTAAGAAATAAGGGTCCTATCATGAACTCTGTCCCCGCCGCATGCTCGCCTGCATACATCCCCAGGAAGCTTTTCCATGACTTTTGATGAGACTGGGGAACGGGTTCCCGTTCAAATTCTTCTGATTGCGGTAGTAGTTTTTCTGCTTCCATCTCTTGTCAGTTTAGTCCTTTATATCGCTGCCAATCTTTGGCTTAATAGAGTAGGATTAGCGTACATATACCACATGTGCTACATAGGGCTTTGACGCTCTTATTGCTTGCTACTATGACTCTAGTTAGGATATTCCGAAAAGAAATTCAGATGATTATCCTGCCCTGTGATGATTCTCCAAGTGAGGTGGAATATGCTAAAAAGAAATTCGTATCCTTATCATATTAAGTTATGTAGCTATCTGAAAAATGTACATATTTCTTTATGTATGATGCGAACGACTTATTATTTATTCAAGAAGAAGTACTTCCTCTGGCAAGAGACTTATCTGTTCCGGCTAAGGCCACCTTATTGAGAGAAGGGGTCACAAGTAAGAATCTTTATTTCATTGAGGAGGGGATTATTCGTATGTGGTTCAATCATAACGGAAAGGATATAACTTTCCAGTTTTTTGTTAGTGGAGACTTTGTTTCTTCTATTGAGAGTTTTTTCAAGCGCATTCCGAGTGATTTTAGCATAGAAACGCTTAAGCCCTGTAAATTAAAAGTGATTGACAGGGACGAGTTAGCTTCCAGGTTTCAGAATTCTGAGAGGGCTAAAGAGTTCTTAATCAATCTACTATCTAAGCGTTTATAC
>JBCDBC010001069.1:0-2560 GCA_039184535.1 Bacteroidota bacterium
CTTGCTCCCCTTTTTCTTTGATCGATCTCTTAGTGTATATTTCTTAGTCTCTCCCCTAACTCGTTAACAGGAAGTATTTTACTTCCTGTTTTTTATTCTCATTATCTCAGTAGCGTAAGCTCCCCTTCATAAGAGCGTTCTCCCACCACAACGGTGTAAAAATATACTCCCTCAGGTGCTTCTGAACCGTCTAACTTCCCATCCCAACTATCCAGAAAACTGGTAGCTTCAAATTGCAGATTACCCCATCTATCAAAGATTTTAATCATAGTCTCCTCCCCTCCCTCATACTTCACCACATAAGTATCGTGTAATCCATCTTCATTAGGGCTAAATATATTAGGAATAAATAGGACAGGTTCCCTTACCTCATAAGGCAGTTTGGTGATCCTGCTGACACAACCCAAATCATCCGTAGCAATCAGGGTAATTTCATAAACACCAGCATCTGTATACGTGTAGGAAGGATTCTGATCTGTAGAAAAGTTCCCGTCTCCAAAATCCCAAAACCACTGTACAGCATTAGGGGACTCATCAGTCAAGCTTACCTCAGCCACAGGTAAATACAATAGCTCATTCTCAGCTGGAGAAGAAATGAAAGCCGCAGAAACGGTATCTCTAACTTCCACCTCCACATCCGTATTGATAGCTTCGCAACCTCTTTCACCTATAGCTGTGAGGTTTACAGTAAATAAACCTGCTCTATCATAGGTATGTACAGTAAGAATGTCATTCACTACAGGAGTACCATCCCCAAAATCCCATATATATAGTACGCCATCCTCATTAGCTGCTTGTACCTGAAAGTCTAGTCCCAAACAGCCTTCTGTTTCTCCAAAAATATAGGCTGCATCAGGTGTGGAAAATACCCTTATTAGTAAGCTATCATCGATTACACAGACTCCATCAGTAGCTGTCAATAAAAAGGTGGTGGTAGTATCAGGAGTAGCGGTAACGGTAGAACCTGTACTTCCATTCAGATTATTTCCTGTCCAGTTGTACGAATATGAATTTGTACCCCCAGTAGCTACTAGCTGAATGAGGTCTCCTTCACATATTTCTGAAGTATCAGTTTGTACCATAATATCTGCAGAAGCTACCGTTCTGACAATCACAGAATCTCTATAAGGGCAATCGCCAGAGTTACTTACCGTCAACCTGAATGTCTGCACTTCTGAAGATGGATTTACCTGCAGAGTGGGTTCTACCCTACTCCCTATAGTTCCGGGTACGTTCTCCCAGCGGTAAGTAACCGGCAATACTTCAGGTGTAGTGGTAAAAAAGGCTTCAGAAAATAAACTGCTGGTATCTCCTCTACAAATGGTAGTATCTCCTGGAGTGATATTCACCAGCGGACTTGGCCTCACTTCTATGGTTACCCTAGCTGTATCTGAAATACACCCATCTACGGATTCCGTTATCATGGCATATTCTGTGGTGGTATCAGGGCTGGCAGTTGGATTCAAAGGACCTGAAGAAAAATCAAGTCCTTCAGTCTGAGACCAGGTATTAGAAAAATCATTAGGGATGCTAGTACTTACTACTATGTTTGTCTTCTCTCCTAAACAAATAGACTGATCAAGCCCCAGAGAAACTTCAGGCAAAGGATTTACGGTTATCCTAACCGAGTCTGCTAAACTTGTACAGATGCTGTCTTTAGCCACAATAAAATATAGAGTAGTAAAGTCTGGACTCGCTTGAGTCTGAAAAGAATCAGGAAACGCAATAAACCCTGTATTGGCAGGCGTCCACTCATATTCATAGGGTCCCCCCTCCGCAAAAGGCTCGGTCCTTAAAAGGACTGTATCTCCTACACAAATCTCCTGATCAGGACCTGCATTCACCTCAGGAAGAGGAGATACATTTACCGTTACTGTATTTTCGTCATTGGGAGTGGATGTACTTACACATCCATTAAGGGAGCTTACCTGAAGTAGATAAGTCGTACTCTCTACCGGCCTGGCAAAGGGGTTAGCCACATTATCAAATTCCAGGTTTCCTCCCACAAACCAGTTGAACTGAAAAGGAAGGGGTGCCTCGTTCCCATTAGCAGGTGTTCCAGATAATTGGACTCCAGGTCCTAGCTCGCAGATGAGCTGGTCCATACCTGCATTAACTTGTGGTACCGGAAGAATAGAAAGTACCATAGAGTCCGTCCTTGACGCACATCCATTTACATCTGATACGTTTAGGTAGTATTTGATGGATTCAAATGAACCAACCAAACTGACATCAATAGTAGGATCTTCCACTCCTGCATCTACTAGCCCGCATTCAGGTTTATCACATATCCAGCTAATATTAGCCACATCTAGGGAAGAAGTAATGCTAGCATCAAGTTGTATTTCTTCTTCATTCTCACATACGCCTACATCTGGGCCGGCATCAATTTGCGGACAGGACTGAGTAAATGAAGCCGAAGAGAACACAGAATTATTTCCACAGTTATCTGTTACTTCCCCTATTAAACTCAGGGTAAAGTTCCCGGGCTCTATGATTACAGGGCTTACTGTCAATGAGAAATTTCTGGAAAAGTCTGCCCCACTACTACACTCCTGGC
>JBCDBC010001070.1:0-2559 GCA_039184535.1 Bacteroidota bacterium
AGGTTACCGGAATGACTGGTAATTCTTCCAGTAGACTTAACGTCCAAATGATCTTTTTACGAAGCTTATCAGGTTGTTTTTCAAAAAATTGGTTAAAGTAGTTTTTGTAGAAGAGTATGGTTCTATACTTCTTCTGTCCCATGAATATACGATAAAAGTTGCACTAAAGGGAAACAAGTAGGTAAAATAATAGCAGGTGATTCAATTAACTATAATTTGTCCCAATAGTCCAAATTCCGCTTATGTAGTACAGAATTAACTAGCACCTAGTAGATAAATGGGCTTTCCTTTATTCGGGATGAATAGGAGCCAGGTAACCCACCTCTGTCTCTCCTCCCAGGATGAGATCCGCGCGCAAGGTCCCTAAACTTGTCATTCTGTTAGGCTTGAGGGAAGATTAAGGGTCAAATGGAATCCAGCGTAGCTTATAGGTACTTGGGCAAAAGTTCTTTAGTTAAACAAGTCCTGATGGACAGGCTGCTTCAGCTGCCTAATAGTAGATATTGACTAGTGCTTCTTTCAGCGACTAAAGTCGCCGGTCCATTTTTTACCAGCTTGGTTATGGTCAACTAATTAATGAAATCCTGGAAGCCAACTCACCTCAAATACCCCAAATTCTGCTTTGCCAATACATAATCTGGATCATACCTGAGGGCTTCTTCTAGGTAGAAACGAGCTTCTTCACGCCTGCCTTGATTGAGAGCTACAAAGCCCAGATTGTTGAGGATTCTCACATCAAAGGGTTTTTCCGAATATAGGTCTTGGAGGATAGCCCTTGCTTTAGTAAGTGTCTCCTGTTGGCCGGGAAAGGCTTTGAGTAAGGTAGTGGCTGCCTTTATGCCGGCCTCAATGCTGTTAGGGTATTGGGCATAGGCTTGCTGATAGATCTCATAAGCCTCAGGTAGTTTGGCCATGGCCTCCAGGCACTGGCCTTTCAGGTAGAGACCATCTATGGACTTTTGAGTGGGGGAACTGGCCTTTTGTAAATTCTCAAGTGCCAGCGGATAAAGCTGTTTTTCAAACGCTAACTGAGCTTGAAACCAATATGCATCAGTTGGTAAATGCGTTTTTGCACTATCCAGATAGACTGGATTAGCTTCTCTTTCCTGATAATAGCTAAGCCATGCTTTGGCTGTTTGGGTAGGGGTAGGATTTGGCGTAGTAGCGCAGATAAGTCTGATGGATTCGCTGATGGCGGCTACTTCCTGATCTGATTTCTCTGTAGGCATAGGGACCTGTATGAGATGGTCATGTATGCTGACGTGAGGGATATCAGAAGTGTTGTTGACAGGCATATGGCATTGGATGCAGTCATTACTAGCTAAACTTAGTTCTTCCTCAGGGGCAGTACAAGTAAGCTCCATGCTCTCCTGGTGGCAGGTCGTACATGAGGCTGTATAGACGGTCTGGTCTGATAAGTCTGGTTGTACATGTGGATCATGGCAGGTAGTACACACAAGTTTTCCTTCAGACTGTATGAAGCACTGAGATTGTCTGAGCCTTTCTGCATGTGAACCTATGCCTATGGCAGTGCCTTGCTGCTCTACCAGGAATACGTCTGCCACATTTGCTAGTCTCATACCCGGCTGAAATTCCCTCTCAGAAGCTACGCCTTCCTGCAGTACCGCTACTCCTTCTAAGTGGCATTGCTGGCAGATGTCGAATTGGAGGTCAACCTCCAAAGCTGAAGGATTAATGATGGCTATATTACCAGTCTCTCCAGCTTTCATATTCTCTATATGATCGCTTCCCGGACCATGACATCTCTCACAGTCTATACCCAAGCTGATTTCTCTGTACCTGTTTTTACTTTCAGCTATATAGGAAAATTCTCCCGTGTGGCAGGAAATACACGTAGGACTGATTTCTCGTGAGAATCTGGAATTATTACCATTCTCATAGCCAGGGCTCAAGTCCAGGATTCTCTTTTGGCTGTACCATGTGATGGGAGTTTCATAGAGAAAGCCATTTCTGTGAATGAGAAATGAACGCGTCTTTTTCCCGGAACCTATGACGTAGTCTATTTTCTCTTTGCGGATATAAGTAGTATCAGCATATTCCAGCCTGAACTCCTTCAGGTAAAGAGAATCATTCTCCCAAAGAAACTGATAATGGAAGTCTGTGAAATCATCATAGACAGCTTCACGACTTGAGACCAGTTCTGGAAGATTAGCTGGAGTGGGTAGGTACATAGCGTGTCCCATGCCCGTTTCCAAATAAGCTGTGTGGATCTCCTGGTGGCAGCTTTGGCAAGATCCATTTCCTACATAATTAGCACTCGACTTAAGTGGTGAATCCTTTTGCTCCTCAAACTGGGTGCAGTTGAGAATCAGGCAAAAGCCTAAGAGTATTAGGATATGTATTCTCCAGAAACGAGGCATTTAGGTATTCTCCTGTAGGACTTGATAAATAAGGTGGGCTTCGTATCCTTTTTGCTGAAGGAATCTGATCATTTTCGCTTTTTCCTTACGTATGCTCAAATCTGGAATATCCTTTTTCTTTTTTTCTACTAGTAGCTCAAGCGTATTCAGATAATCCTCCTCTTCTATTTCCTGTTTG
>JBCDBC010001071.1:0-2558 GCA_039184535.1 Bacteroidota bacterium
CTACTCGGCTTTAAAGGATAGTATGTATTGTTGATCTCCCTTAGGACTTTCAGACAGATTACTTTGTCTGTGCTACTCTCTCAGCTTCCTTTTTTAAATCCGCTGTAAACTGCTCAAAGGATTCATCAAAGGATGGGATCTTATTAGCGAATAAGGGGAACATGGGACCTCCTATCTTCTCTGTCATGCTAAAGTAAGTGCCTCCACTTTTTCTCTCCAGGGTGTACACTCTTTCTCCCATGGCATCTCCCCATACCAGCTTTTGTTCTGGAAGAAACTCTTTCACCTTTAATTTAAAGGTTCGGCTCTCATCCAGCGTACTCTTCAAGCGTATTTTGGCATTCTCTATGATTTCTCCTTCTAAGGATATGATGGTAGAATTCCAGCGAGGAAAATCCTGGGCATTACTCAGGAGATCCCATACTATAGATGGATCTGCCTGTATGATCTGACTGATGGAAGTAGTCCGCTTAAATGTCTTCTTTTCTGTGGTAGCTTTTCCTTGTTGGGCCATAGTAGCTATACTTGTCATAAGAAAAAGGATTATGAGATAGTTCTTCATTTCGTTGGGTTTCTGACCAGACCCAAATCTGAGAAAACTGATGCTCAATCCATTTTACATTTGTTAAAAAATCAGGCTTTGAGTTGGTTTCCTGATCTGATACGGGATAGGCTCACCTGAGAGATTTGGAGCATGGAGGCTATGTCCTTCAAAGGGGCTACCTGTAGAAAGCGCGGGAAGGCATACTCAATGTAGCGGTAGTTACTTGTGGCATCATTGGCCAGGAGATTTACAAACACATCTATGAGGGTAGCATGCAGTTCTTCTGTCAGGTGTACCCCAAAAATTGCCCAGTTGTTAGAAGCCTGAAATAGCTCCAGTAAATCTTTCCTGCTGATCATGAGCACCTCAGTATCTTCATAAAACTGCAGGTTAAAGCGAGAATTTTCTCCAGAAGTAAAGCTCTTGTATTCTGCGATGAAGGTACGTTCCGGTTTCATCCAGAGGGTACATTCCTCTCCTTCTTGGTCGTGGTAATAACAGCGAGTGATGGCTCTATCAGCAAAGAAAAGGTAGTCAGCAATCTGGCCTTCCTGAGAAATAATGTCTTTAGCTTTATAGTACCCACTTTCAAAGGATTTCATTCCCATGTCTATTTCTTCCTGAGTGAAAGCGGGGTTAATCCTTATCAGCTCTTTTTCAAAGTATTCTTTCATAGTGATAGGCTCGGTTATATGGCTATCATAAGATACTCAGGATTTAGGAAACTGTTGATACATAACCTGTTGAAAAGCTGATCTATAGCTTCCTCCTATGGGAATTTTCTTATTGCCTATTCTTACCTCTTTATGGTTGTAGGCAGTGATAGACTGATTGGATACTGCAAAGGAACGGTGTACGCGCGTAAACCTAGCAGGGGGTAGAAGCTTCATGTAGGAGCCTAAGTTCCCCTTTACCACAAAGGCCCGCTCAGTGGTGTATATTCTCACATAGTCCTTTAAGCTCTCCACATATAGGATGTGGTCAAAGTAAATTTTATGCTGAGTCCGGTTTACTTTACAGAAGAAATATTCATTCTCTCTTGATGGCTCGACTGGGGGAGAAACTGCTGGTGTATGTTTGGACTTGTACCTTTCTATGGCACGTAAAAACCGCTCAAAAGGAATGGGCTTAAGGAGATAATCCACTATATCCAGGTCGTATCCATCCAATGCATATTCTCTGTAAGCAGTGGTAAGTATGACGGAGGGAGGGTGTTGAAGAGACTTGAGAAAGTCTATGCCATTGAGTAAGGGCATCTGAATATCCAGAAAGATCAGGTCCACTCTTTCCTGGCTTAAAAAGTCAAAAGCACTGATAGCACTATTACTGGTCCCCACCACCTCCAGTTGTTGAATCATAGATGCATATTTCTCCAGCAGCTCTAAAGCAGGTGGCTCATCATCTACCAGCAAGCATTTGATCTTATTCATGCAATGACTGTAATTGGAGACTTAAGCTAAAGCTTTCCTCTTTATCATCCACTTTCAAATCGTACTTATCGGGATATATCAGATCTAATTGTCTGACCAGGTTATTTAATCCTATCCCTTCTTTATAGGCATCATTTAATTCTCCTGAATACTGGCTTTTTGTGTTCCAAACTGCACAGTAGATATTCTTCTCATCATCAGAAATCTCTATGTCAATGATAGGAGAATCAATGTCTCCACTAGCACCATGCTTAAAGGCATTCTCCACTATAGAAAGTAAAATGAGGGGAGAAATATAGGAGTGGCCATTAAAGTCTTCCTTCAAATGTACCTGTAGCCTTTCTCCATATCTGATACTTTCTAACTGGATAAATTTCTTAATGGTATCTACCTCATCTTTCAAAGGAACCTTATCCTGTTGACTCTTATACAAAACATAATCAAGGATACCTGATAGGTACATAATCATCTTGGGCGCCTTAGGAGATTGGGTTTGTACGTATGAGTATAGGTTATTCAGCGTATTGAAGAGGAAGTGAGGATTAATCTGAGCCTTGAGAAACTTCAATTCATTGGTAACCTTC
>JBCDBC010001072.1:0-2545 GCA_039184535.1 Bacteroidota bacterium
AACAAGATGCGCTCAGTAGTTTAGAGTTTGATCTTGACATAAACGCGGAATCTTTAATTCTAGGGTACCATTTTATTACATTAAGGGAATTTGAGAAAGATAAAGCTGAGTTTAGATCTAAAATTACTTTTGTCTTTCATGAAACATATTTTTCTGTAGAAAGCCCAAATAAACACTTCGAAAAAATTTACACTGAAAATCTCTCTGATGAAGAGATAAGAGTTATTGTCGAAGATGATATGAGGTATCATTTAGATTATATCGAGTCAAGAATTAGTGAGTTGGGTTCTGACTAAAATAGCACACATGACACCACTGGAAAGGTCCCTTCAGCTGAAGCAGGAATTGGAAGCCCTTCGTCCTATCAATATGGAAGATGAGGCCAGGATCATGCAGAAGTTTCGGCTGGACTGGAATTACCACTCTAACCATCTGGAAGGGAACTCTCTTACTTACGAAGAAGCTAAGGCCCTCATCATGTTTGGGATCACGGCCCAAGGAAAATCCTTACGGGACCACTATGAAATCCGCGGGCATGATGAAGCAGTTAAGTGGATTGTGGGACTAGCCAGGGAAGAAGCTCCTTTGACGGAAGAGTTGGTGCTGGAACTACATGCGCGTATTCTCAAAGAACCTTATGAGGTAGATGCTATTACAGCAGATGGGAGATTAGGAAGAAGACAAGTAAGAATAGGGGCTTACAAACTGGTCCCTAATCATGTCCAATCTCAGTCTGGAGAAGTCGTTCGTTTTGCTAGTCCAGAAGAAACCCCTGGAAAGATGAAAGAGCTCCTGACATGGTATAAGGATCAGGTCAGCCAGAATGAAGCCAATCCCATCTTCCTTTCTTCCCTCTTCCATGCAAATTTTCTCAGAATCCACCCCTTTGATGATGGAAACGGAAGGATGGCCAGACTACTGAGCAATTTTATTCTCATCCAGTTCGGTTTTCCTCCTATTATCATCAGGACGGAAGATAAGGCTCGCTATTTCTCAGTTCTGCGCCAGGCAGACTATGGCTTGATGGACCCACTTACAGACTATATCAGCAGAAACCTGAATGAGTCCTTGAAAGTCATGATCAAGGGAGCCCGAGGAGAAACCATAGGGAAATCGGAAGACCTCGGAAAACAGATCTCCATGTTGGAAGAAAAGCTAAGCTCCGTAGGGGAAGAAGTGGAGGTCATGAAGGGAAGGAAGGTATTACAAAAGCTCTTTAAGGAGTCCCTTGTAGGCTTGGTGGAAAAATTCCTGGAAGTAGGTGCCTCCTTTGAGAATTTTTACATCAGCTCTGGAAAAGAGATCTTAGTGGAATTGGAGAATGGTAAGAAGAAATCAGCTAATGGCAAGATAAAGGCTAGCCATGTGAAGAAGAGGATCCACAAGCAGACACACTCCCTCACCCTACAATACCAATATGCTACCCTGAAACAGTTTGGGAGGGAAGAGTTTAGCTTTACTTCTGCTATTCAGTTTGTCTTTGATAAGGCTAAGTATTCTGTTCTCATCCCTGGAGAACAGAAGTATGATAAGCTCTACCATGAATACCTGACTGATCTGGAAATAGAGAAAATCATCAGAATGACAGTCAAAAAGCATAAAGAAATCATTGAGAAGAGAATAGAAGAAGCCAAGCGGGAGGAGAATTAAGTCCTCATTCCCAAACTACTGCTACTATGAACAGACGTACTTTCCTAACCCATATAGCATTAGGGGGAGCTGCACTAGCTGCATATCCCACATTTGCGTTTACCCCTACTCAGAAAAAGCTGAAAATTTCTCTGGCCCAGTGGTCTCTCCACAGAGAGATAGAAAAGGGGACAACGGATCCCCTCCTATTTGCCAAAGTAGCTATGGAGAAATATGGGATTAAAGCCATAGAATATGTAAACCAGTTTTATGTAGATCATGCTTCGGACGAGAAATTCTGGCAAGAAATGAAGCAGAAGGCAGACGACGTAGGAGTAAGTAGCCTACTCATCATGATAGATGATGAAGGCGATCTGGGGGATGGAAATGAGAGTAAGAGAAATAAGTCAGTGGAGAATCACTATAAGTGGGTGCATGCTGCGAAATTGATGGACTGTCATTCCATTAGGGTAAATGCTTTTGGGGCAAAGAAAGAAGAAAAGTTCCGTCCGGCTTTAGCAGAAAGTATGGGAAGACTATCCAGCTATGCTGCCAAGGAGAATATAAATGTGGTGATAGAGAATCACGGCCTTTTCAGCTCTAATGCGAAACTCATAGCAGAAATCATAGAGGAGGTAGATATGCCTAACTTCGGCTCCTTCCCTGATTTTGGCAATTGGTGTACATCTGCCAAGTGGGGGAGTACCCAAATTTCCTGTGATGATGCGTATGATGTCTATGAAGGGGTAGCCACGCTTCTCCCTTATGCCAAAGCTGTCAGCGCTAAATCTTATAACTTCACAGAGGATGGAGAGCATCCTTTGATTGACTATAAAAAGATGCTCAAGATTGTGAAAGAATCCTCCTATGATGGATACATTGGAATAGAGTACGAGGGAAGTTCTCACAGCGAGCA
>JBCDBC010001073.1:0-2543 GCA_039184535.1 Bacteroidota bacterium
ATAAGGGAACAGACGTGAGGGATACTGCTGATGGAGTAGTGATAGAAGTTTCCTATAAGAAAGAAGGGGAAGGTTACGGGAGAAAGATTATCATTCAACATAATGACACTTATTCCACCCTGTATTCTCAGCTGTCAGGATTTAACGTAAAAGAGGGAAATACAGTCAAGCAGGGAGAGGTAATAGGGTATGTTGGATCTTCAGGAAAGTCTACTGGACCACATCTTCATTATGAAGTTTGGAAGGAAGGGGAAAAGGTAAATCCTGAAGATTACTTCTAAGAATTAGATCAGTTTATAGTATTCGATAGGGAGGCAGAATAAACTTTGCTTCCCTATTTTAGGAGACCTCCCAGATAAATTTCCCCATCTGAGTAAAGCTGACAATTTGCTCTACTGTCTGGAAAGCTTTGTTATCAACACTTTCATGTGTGTTAAAGGCATTATGGGGGGTGCAAATAGCTCTTGGGTGATCTGCTAACATTTGTGAAGCGATTACCTCCGGATGATCACTTTCTTTATTTCCCCTAAGTACATGGGCCATTTCCTTTTCTTCCGTAAATACATCTAGTCCTACTCCTCCTAACATTTTTTCATCTAACAGACGTAAAAGATCGGTACTTGGTGATAGCTCTCCACGAGAGATGTTAACAAATATAGCTCCCCTTTTAGCCTTTTTAAGTAGATCATAGTGGAAATACCCCCTATTCTCTGGAGTAAGATTCATGGCGCATACAATGATATCTGCCATCCGGATTCCCTCTTCTATACCTATGTATTTGACATCAGACTTTTCAGGATTTAGATCTACTCCGAGAGTTTGCATTTCTAACCCTTTGCCTATTTTAATCAGTTCATATCCGATATTGCCTACACCTACTACCAGCAGTGTTTTCCCCTTACTTTCATAACCTGTAATCCCATCCCGGTGAAAGGTGTGGAATTGTTTCATCTGAAGTGGGAGTTTCCGTTGGAGTGCTAACCATAAGGTCAGGGCTTGCTCTGCCACAGCCCTATGGCAATATAGGGGAAGATATCCGCAGGGAAGCGGATGTTTTACCTTCTCTAAGTATCGGAGAAGATGATCATAGCCTGTACTTCTGGAGAGGATGCCTTTTAGGGAGGGGGCCCAGGAAGTAGGTATATTTGATTGTGTTCGGACACTTATGAATGGTGTTGGTGGCAAGTCTGAACCGTATTCCTGGATAGTTTGCCAAGTATAATAGGCGTACAACTCTGATGGAAGGTAATGCCTGATTACTTTCTCTTCTTCTTTAAATGCTTCAAAGAAAAATATATCCATAGGTAATTTCGAGAGGACTAAATGATGGAATGATGTATCATTCTTTTACACCCGTTACCTCATACACCTGAATGGGATCTTTTTTCCCTTTCACGTGAATAGGGTCCCAGGCTTTAGTAGATACAAAGCTTTCTACGATCTTGTACACAGAATCACTGATAAGAATAGAATTAGGCTGGTCTTTGGTCAATGATTCAATTCTCTTCCCCGTATTTACGGTATCTCCAGTTACAGAATAAGCCATTTTCTCTTCTGAACCCAGATTTCCTGCTACTACCTCACCTGCATTTACACCTATCCCCACTTCTATGGGCATGCCCATCTTGCCTTCATACTTCTCATTCAGCATGGTCAGCTTATTCATCATCTCCAGGGCGCAGAAGACAGCGTTTAACTCATTCTTGGTAGTAGCTATAGGCGCACCAAAAGCAGCAAATATTTCATCACCCACAAACTGGTTCACAGTTCCTTCATGACGTTTGATCACTTCCGTCATCATGGAGTAGTAGTCATTCAGGAAGGCCACTACCTCTTCCGGTTCCAGTTCTTCGCTCATGGGCGTAAAGCCTCTTATATCGCAGAAAAGAACAGCTGTATTTCTTTTTTCTCCCTTAAAGATGGAGTCATCTTCAGAAGAGTGAAGCGTCTTTTCTATAATGCTCTCCGGTACATACTTCATGAAAAGCTTGAGAGTTTTCTCTTGCTCTGACACTTTGTTGTGGAGGGATGCTACCAGTCTTTTATTGTATTGGCTGAGGTCGAACAGCTGACGAGCATTCTCTATGGTCATCCTTAGCTCCGTCTCATTCCAGGGTTTGGTAATGTATCTGAAGACACGTCCGTTATTGATGGCATCTATGATAGCTTCTACATCACTAAAGCCGGTGAGAATGATTCTTATGGCATCAGGATACTCAGGAAGCACTTTTTCCAGAAACTGCACGCCTGTCATTTCAGGCATTCTTTGGTCGCTGATGATCAGGTTAATATCCTGGCTACGCATGATCTTAATGCCTTCATCCCCGCTAGTAGCAGTGAAGATTTTATATTCTCTTCTGAAGGTAGCTTTGAATGAGATCAGGTTCTGGGGCTCATCATCGACGTATAAAATGGTAAACTTTTCCTCAGCCATATCAGGGTTCTTATAGTATGGGTCTCCGGTCAGTGCTCGTTCGTGCTAAAAACCTAAATTATAAATTATCGGCAACATTTGTATGAAGAAAAGCAGCTAGTCGTGGTAA
>JBCDBC010001074.1:0-2541 GCA_039184535.1 Bacteroidota bacterium
GTAAGATCTATCTGATAGCTCAGTGGTTGAACCAATACACTTCTTGAAAATTCCAAAGGATAGGATAAGTATTTTTCAGTTACTTCACTCGTTCCTCCGGACTTGGTAAATCTGTACATCAACTTCAGCTGAGAAAATCCGTAATCGTCTGCTATCTCTATATCCAGTGGCATACTGGTGTCCAGGTCAATGAGAAATTCTGTGTTGGATGAATAAGTGTATACAGATGGATAGCGATCAGGAAAAATGCTCGCTCTGTATTTTACTGTATCAGCATTTCTGATATTCTCATTAGAAGTAAGACCTAGATAATAGTCTATGCTCTCACTCAGTCTCCTCTTAAAAACGAATCCTTCTTTCTCCTCCTTAAATGGAAAACGCGTACTGTCATCTATCACAAAGTTGGCTTGCTGAATATCCCCTTGCGGATCTAACTCCCACTGAACCGTAGAACCCTTGATGGCTTTGAAGTCTCCAATGTTTGGATCCAGTCTCTCCGGTTTCAGTCCTGTGTAAGCCGGGTAATAAATGGTGGCTTGAAAATCCTTGATGAAAGGGCGCTTCACCACATGCACATTATAAGGAGAAGTTTTCACGATAGGATTTCCTACATAAAAACTGAAGTCCTCTTTTACATCTGAGAAAATAAAAGTGAAGTGTGTCTTATCATCCTGCTTAAGATTATAATCCAGAAACTGCTGTTCTGAGTTTCTTTTAATGTACATAAATAGTTCACTAGGTAACTCAGACACTTCTTCTAGTTCTACTTGAATTTCATACGTCTGTCCTGCGATAAATTTTTCTGGAAGGTCATTGATCTGAATAGAGAAGGGAGCCGGTGGAAGAAACTCTTTATCATAGTTGATCAGTCTCTGTCCGCTGTTACTCATAAAGGTGGGATAGATTGCCCAACCCAAGAGCAGTAGCAATAATGGTATGCCCAGGTAACGAGCTGTCTTCCCGTTCTGTCTCAGGTCTATGGCAGAGCTTAAAGAGACGGGCGCTATGTCTTGTGCTTTTTTATCCAGTGCTGCCTGCAGGAGTAAGTTCCCTTTACTACTCTGGCTTCTTAGCTGAAGAAAATTGATCAACTTATCATTGATATCCGGGAAATGATTTTTAACCAGATTGGCGATCTGGAAATCATTGATGGTTTTAGAAAGGTTGAATAACTGGGTGAGAGGCCAGACGATCATGTAGCCTAAAATTCCAAGGGCTGATAGAGAGAGCAGCCAAACCATAGTGGTTCTGACATTGCTGCTAAAGCCAAAGAATCCTTCACTTAAGATCATCAATAAAATGATGGATATTAGGAGAAGGAAAAATATGATCGTTCCCTTGATGAGTTTGTTTGTGTAATACTTCTGACGAAACTCTTTCAAGCGCTGATCGAGCAATTGATGTTGCTGGCCCATGACTCTTTTTTGTTTGTGATGCCTACAGACAACTGATCCCATCCACCTGGAAGATGAATGGTGATTTTCAGAATGAATAAAAAAGTTACCCGTTACTCTGTCCGGAGTGAATGATAGGAACTAACTCCCGGAGACTTGATATATTATCTTAACGTAAGCAGGTTGATCAGTGTTCTCGAACTTATATGAAAATCGCTTTATTTCAATCACTTTAGTCGAGAAAAATGAACTATCAGCAAAATAATTCCAGTGAAAAAGCAATTCAACTAATTCCTATCCAAAATCCATCACCAGTTTGGTAGGGCAATGGTCTGAGTGAAAGACCTGATCCAGAATATCTGCACCTACACATTTCTCTGTTAACGCCTCTGTCACCATCTGATAATCTATGCGCCATCCCTTATTCTTTCCTCTGGCTCCAGCTCTGTATGACCACCAGGAATATCTATCCGGTTCTTCTTCATGAAATTTTCTAAAGGTATCTACATACCCTTTTCCTATCATTTCTGACACCCACTCTCTTTCATGAAGCAGGAAGCCAGAGGTATTTTTATTTCTTACCGGATCATGAATGTCTATGGCTTGATGACATATATTATAGTCACCAGAGATCACCAGCTTGGGATAAGATTTCCGAAGCTCCTGTAGGTAGGCCAAAAAATCTTTCAGAAAATCTTCTTTATAAATCTGTCTGTCCCCACCTCTTGTTCCGGAAGGGAAATATACACTGATCACAGAGTAGTCATCATAGTCTGCTCTTATGACTCTGCCTTCTACGTCATACTTCTCCAGGCCGCATCCATATTCTACATGCTTGGGTTCTTCTTTAGAAAAAATGGCTACTCCACTATATCCCTTTTTTTCTGCAGAATAATAATAGGCATGATACCCTTCCGGCTGGGTCAGGTTTTCATCTAATTGCTCGGGTTGAGCTTTTGTTTCCTGCATCAGAAAAATATCAGGATCCTCTTCCTTAAGCCAATCCAGTAGTCCTTTTTTGGTGGCGGCTCTAATCCCATTGATATTGTAGGAAATAATGCTGGTTGCTGACGCGGGATAGACGAGGTGTTCGGATGGCGGATGGCAGCAGGCCTCTTCCGGGGAAGTTCATGGACCCGCATGTCAC
>JBCDBC010001075.1:0-2537 GCA_039184535.1 Bacteroidota bacterium
ACAGGTCCTCCATAGTTTTCTGTTCCCGTAGGAGGGATTCCCTTTTGGGTAAGCTCTTCATATTCTCCTAGTGGTACTTTCCAGGAAAGTTCCCCTGTGTTCAGGTTGATGGCATTCAACGTTCCCCAGGGAGGGCTGATAGCCGGATAGCCATCAGGCGTTTTGAAACGGTTGTAGCCAGTCATGAAGTAGGGATAAGGCCAGCTTTCTTTTTTCCCTTTTTCCTGTAGCACACTTCCAGCAGGAATTTTCTCCTTAGACTTGGTCAGAAAAGCTGTGATAGCTTTTCTTTCATCTTCCTCCAAATGCCCAAAGGAAGGCATCATACCTTTTCCTGTAGATAAGGTCTGGAGAATCTGGGGCTTTCCAAGTCTGCTACCCACATCTGCTAGAGAAGGCACCGTAAAAATGGAAGCCCCTTTGAGGTCTTTACCGTGGCAGCTCATACAATGGACCTGGTAAAGGCTTTCTCCCACGGTAGCCATAAGTCCATCTGATTCTGGAGAATAGGGGACCATTTGTAGTATCCAGGCCATTTCACTGGCGTTCACAATGAGGTTACCCGTTTCTGGGTCAAAGGCAGCTCCTCCCCACTCTCCTCCTCCATCAAAACCAGGGAAGACAAAGGTCCCTTCCTCAGAAGGGGGGATATAGGGAGAGCCTTTCAGGCTATTGGCCCAAATAGCTTTGGCATACGCTAAGTTTTCTTCTGTGAGGTTGTTGAGGTCTTTCTCTTCTATGGTATGTCGTGAGAAAGGTGCCGGTTTGGTAGGAATAGGCTGAGTAGGAGAGGCTTGTTCTCCATTCAAGCGGGAAGCCTCTACAGGTACCTCCTCCACAGGGAATAGGGGTTCTCCCGTTTCTCTATCCAGCAGGAAGATTAAGGCCGACTTAGCGATCTGTGCTACAGCATCTATCTTTTTGCCGTCATGTACCACCGTTACCAAATTAGGAGGAGCAGGCAAATCTCTGTCCCACAGATCATGGTGGACTGTTTGATAGTGCCAGATCCTTTCACCTGTGCGTGCATTGAGTGCGATGATACAATTGGCAAAGAGGTTATCCCCATGTCTGTCTCCCCCATAAAAGTCATAGGCCGCTGAACCCGTAGGGACAAATACCATCCCTCTTTCCTTATCCAGGCTCATCCCACTCCATGCATTGGCGCCTCCTATGCGTTTCCAAGCATCTTCCGGCCATGTATCATAGCCAAACTGTCCTGGCTGGGGAATTGTATGGAAAATCCACTCCACATCACCCGTACGTACATTAAAGGCACGGATATGTCCGGGAGCTGCTCCCGTACTCTCTGATACACGTGAACCCAAAATGAGGAAGTCTTCAAAGACTACTCCGGGAGAATTAGAAATAATGAATAGATCATCAACATCCCGATCCAGCCCTTTATGTAGATCCGTTTTTCCATTCACTCCAAAGGCTGTATCAGGTTTTCCGGTCTTAGCATCTACTGAATAAATAAAGGAACCTGCGGTAAATAGGATCCGGCTCTCTCCTCCACTTTCCCAATATGCCATTCCCCTATTTACCCCCATCCCAAACTGGTCATACTGACCCCCAAAGGGATCAAATTTCCAGATCTCTTCTCCTGTAGCCGCGTCAAGCGCAAAAAACTTAAGCACAGGCGTACTTCCGTATAGTACCCCGTCTATGATAAGGGGATTACACTGGATCTGTGAACGACCATCAGGATCAGTATCACCTGCCTCATATCTCCAAGCCACTTTCAGGTTTTGGACGTTCTCTGTATTGATTTGGGTAAGGATGGAGTACTGGTTACTTTCCGTTCCACCTTGATAGGCAGACCAGTCTGTATTTTGAAGTATAATGGGTTGAGAACAACCTCCAAACAAAAGAATGAAGTAGGCTATTTGAAAAGGTACATTTTGTAGATGCATTTACTTTGTAAGTCAATGAATGAGATCAATTTCCAACAACCAAAAACTAACTTAAGTGAGAGCCTATTTCTCGTTCACTACTATTTTTATAAGATCCAATATTGACTCAGAGATTTGATTATAGCTCAATTCTCTTTCTTTCCTACCTATTGTGCCATTTACCTCTTCAATTTTTAATCTACTTAGTCTCGATTCAAGTTGAATTACATCATCATGTTTATTTATCAGATTATTATAAGTAAAATCCGATAATAAATTTAATGCCGAATCTAAATTGCCATTTGAGACTTTTAGTTTTACACTTCTAGAAAAAGATTTCACCTTTTTAGATGACCTAATAACTGTAGAATCTATATTAATTAAAAAATTACTTAAGAAATCTGTTTCCTTTATACTTGGTGAAATTCTCATAAAAAACTCCTTCTTTTCCTTCTCCGGTAATTTTCTTGATACAACTAATAATAACGCCCTTTTATTCCAACTATCAAAGGTCAAATAGGTGTTCAGTATTTCACTAACCCAAGCACTAGAATCAGAATTTTTTGCAGCTAAAATTATTTTTCTCTTTATGTTATTACTTGAAAGAGGAAATATTCTCAAGAGCTTATCAAAATGATTCAA
>JBCDBC010001076.1:0-2536 GCA_039184535.1 Bacteroidota bacterium
CAAGTTTATACTTTCTTAAGATATTTTCTATGGTGTTAAAGCTCTAACCATCTTATATTTGGAGGTGGTTTATGACTAACAGATATAGTCGATTAATCCATAGTCCTTACGGAATTCTCCTTGACTTAATTGGGCAGTTAAAGGCTGTAATGCCAAAATAAAGTTTCTGTAAGTCCTTTTGGTACATTCAAACGCTCTTGAATCCTATGATTTCGTTACCTGCTATACAAAGTTTTCTCAATGCTTATAAAGGATCTAGCATCTACAGAAGGGCTGAAGCCATTGTTAGAGACACTGCTTTAGAACTTACGGAACTGGATGAGAAAGAAGGTGATGCCACTTTCCTTGTTTATAGTTCACAGTTCCCCGACAAGCGTTATGAAGTAGATCTTTGGGGTCTGGATCATAGGGACGAAATCATCATTAGTTGTGATTGCCCATATGAGGAAGAAGTATGTAAGCATGGACTTGCCGGTCTCATGGAGTTATTATTTTTATTGGGTGATGTAGATCTGGATGACATTATCACCTCTAGTTCAAGTACTAAGTCTAAGAGTAAAGCTATCCATTCCACTCTCTCCTCCAGAATACACTCTATGTCTCTCCCAGAACCCGTCAGTCAAAGGATGCTCATAGAGTTAACGGAGGGTGCCAGAGACTACTGGGCTGTATTCCACATAGCCAGTGATATAGAATCGATCGACCTGGAGGAAAATCGTATATCGGCTACATTTAGCAATAGGGCCTATAGAGGTAAAGCCAAAAAGTATGAGACCAGTGTAACTGTCAGTAAGGAAGACTTGGTCACCTGCGAGTGTACCTCCCAGAAAAGAACTAAGCTATTCAGTAAACAGGCAAGTGCCATCCTATTACGACTCGCCAGAGAATTTGATTGTATAGATGATGTCCTTTTCCCACTAAGAGATCATTCAAAAGACGTAGCGAAAAAGCTGGCAGAATATGGTTTCAGTCCAGATGATGATTGGGAGAGTCAGTTTGGCCTTTTTTATGAGTACCCTGATGTCATTCTACAACCCCTCGATAAAGGCCTCTCCAAGATAAAAGAGTTTGCTAATTGGAAAGATGAGGTATCCAGGTTTATTGACAAAAAAATTGACCTGGAGAATATACAAGTGGAGAAGGCTACCAACGAGAAAAAGTATGCAGTTCTTTGGACTACTAATGTGGAAAGCATTCCTATCCCAAACGTATATGTTCTGCAAGGGAAGAGGAAAAAAAATGGTGAAATAGGTACGCCATTTAGGGTTTTACTCCCCTCCCAATACCCGGTAGCTAAACTGCCAAAAAAATTACACGAACTAAAGTATAAAACTGATCTGGTGGACCCCCAGCTGGTCATGGAGAATCATAATATTACCAGCAGTTTCCTTCCTGATCCGGAAAAGGTGATGCTAGCTTCTAAAGAAATCTATGAAAGTATTCAGGCAGTATATGATGACCTCTTATCCCATGATCACTTTGTAACTGACAGACATGTAGCAGGTTCCACCATAGCCAAGGCCGATCTTCAACAGGTATACCCTCATAAAAACAGACCAATCTTGTCATTCGAGTTACGAAAAAATGGATCCTATTTTCATCTCATCCCATACATTCATCTTGATGAGGAAAAGCTGGAGTTCAGCCAAGTAGAAATGTTCGCCTATGGACTGTTTCTTAGAAGAGACCAGCTTTTTATCCTATCTCAGAAGGATATTGAAACGGCTACCCTATTTCTCATTAAAGGAAGCTATAAGGTGAGAGAGGAAGATCTGGAAGCTTTTACAAAGGACTTTATTCTCCCCTTGTCAGAAAAGTATACCGTAATCTCCTCTGAAACGCCTATACATATTGAGGAAAAGAAGGCCAGCTTCACCCCTAAAGTATATCTGAAAGAGGTAGAAGATTATTTAGTTATGATCCCCTCCTTTGAATATACCACTGAGGAGGGCGTATCACAGGAAGTATATATTGATGGGAAAGAGAAAATACTCATCAATGAGGCAGAAAACACCATAAAGCTGGAGAGGATTCTGGAAGATGAGACCAGGCTTATCTCATTATTAGATAGCCTACACGAGGAAAACGGAAGTAGGCGGGATTATTATTATACCATACCTGTTTCTAAGGTGATGGAAGACGGCTGGTTTTTTAGGGTATTTGAAGAATTAAAGAAAGAAGGAGTAGAAATCTATGGATTAAAGGAGTTAAAAAAGCTTGCCTATAATCCTAATCCACCCCAGATGCAGCTAAGGGCTAGTAGTGGTACAGACTGGTTTGACGTAGAGGTAGATATCCAATTTGGTGACCAAAAAGTAAAACTGACTGATATTCGGAAGGCCATAGTAAATCGACAAAATTTTGTCTAGAGTCCTGCGGCACCAGCACCCACCAAAAGGGGCGTCGCCCCCCCCGGGCCTGGCCTGCCACCCACCCCCCGGCACCGGTTGTACAGAGCCACACTGGTACATGGTATGGTAGGCTGGGCGCCCGGCACGTGCAATGCTTACCCCTGACCTTAACCGCCCGGTCCGTG
>JBCDBC010001077.1:0-2528 GCA_039184535.1 Bacteroidota bacterium
AGATAATCCTGAACTTCACAAATAGATCTCGTAAGGTGGGTGTTAACAAACCGCTAAAATTAATTGGACGCTTCAAAATAGAATACAAATAAATCCCTTTAACGCTTCCATCTCAAGGATTACAACTTGAGGTAACAGGTATTATACTAAGGTCTAAATTAAAAGCCTAACTGAGGGGAAACTGTTTTTAAGTATCCGAAAAATGGCCTAAAACTCATCAAGAGCTGGGATAGGACAGAGGTAAGCTCCTCTTTCTTTCAAATCATTCTTCATGAAAAAACTTCTTTCCTTCTTTCTCTCTCTCATGCTCATATATACAGTGTGGGCTCAAACTCCTTCAAGTCAACATTCGCCTAGCCTAAGCTATGACCAGCCTGAGAAGGTAGGCATGTCTCAGGTCAGACTAGACAGAATAGACAGCATGTGCGAAAAAGCCATAGCTGAAGGAGAAGTACCTGCCATAGTAGCCCTTGTGGCCAGAAAGGGAAAAATCATCTACCATAAAGCATTTGGAGAAGCGAATGTGCAAACAGGAGAGAAAATGGGTAGAGAGGCCATTTTCAGAATAGCCTCACAAACGAAAGCCATTACCTCTACTGCCGTCATGATGTTATGGGAAGAAGGCTTATTTAGGCTGGATGACCCTATCTCCAAATACATACCCGAATTTAAAAACCCCAAGGTTCTAGTAGACTTCACATATGCGGATACCTCCTACAGAACACGACCAGCCGATAAGGAAATCACCATTAGACATTTACTCACCCATACTTCCGGGATAGGTTATGGCTTCATTGATGGAGATGAAAGAATGAAGATGATTTACCAACAGGCAGAGATAGTAGGAGCCTTTGAAGTGAGAGAATACACCATAAAAGAAAATGTAAAGAAACTGGCTAAGCTTCCCCTCCACCATGATCCGGGAGAAAAATATACCTACTCCATGGGGCTGGATGTACTTGGCTATTTCATAGAAATCATGTCCGGGATGACCTTTGAAGAGTTTCTGGATAAAAGACTCTTTACGCCCTTAGGCATGAATGACACCTTCTTTTATCTACCCAAGAAAAAAGAGGAAAGGCTGGTCATAGTCCAGGAACCTGAAGAGGGAAGATGGGCCAAGTATACTGGGAATGGTTATGATGCTGACTATCCTATTAAGGGAGCCAAAGTTTTTTTCTCTGGCGGAGCAGGTCTAAGTAGTACTGCCATTGATTACGCCAATTTTCTTCAAATGTACCTGAATGGGGGCGAGCTAAACGGAATAAGGATTCTTAGCAGAACTACGGTAAAAACCATTATGGCTAACCAAATAGGAGATATCTGGCAGGGAGACAGACATCTGGGGTTGGCTTTTGGGGTATTAACTGAGAAGGGGGTGAGTTCAGGTGGGCTGGGAAGTATAGGGACCTTCAACTGGGGCGGGTACTTTAACACTCAGTACTTTGCTGACCCGGAAGAACAGCTTATTGGAATTCTCATGAAACAAACCCGTGGCCAGTGGAAGGATCAAACAGCCTGGAAGTTCAGACTCTTAGCCAACCAAGCCATAGACGATTAGGGCTAATTATCACTCACAAGCTTTAGCAAGCTGGGTTCATCCTCAATTATCTGGCTGAACCTTCCAATATCAGGATTAATGAAGTAGTTATCATTCTGGTCATCATTAGCGGTGGAGACTTCTCCTATAATACAGGAGGTACTTTCCGGCCAAAACTCATGAAAGATTCCCGGAGGGATGGTAATTCTCTCTCCAGCAGAAAGAGTGAGTACTTCCCCATGAGAAAGTGTCATTAGTTCCCGGTTTCTCTTTAGGGAGAAAGACTCTTCCTTTGGTCTGTCAGGCCTTCCACACCAAAGCTGAATAGAAAGTAAGCCCATTCTCACAATGATGTCTTCTTTCTTTACTTTATGAGCATGTACAGGCGTATGCTGGCCATGTCTAGCGTACATCAATTTCTCACAATACTCAGCTTCTTCCGCTAGGTTCACCAAAACCAATCCGTAAGAAGGGAAATCCCCTAGCCCAAAGTCAGTTACGTCCCACAAGGGATTAGGGGGCAAACTCCAATGATGAGCATGGAAGCAGGCTTTTGCCTCACTAATGGCTTGATTGATGGTTGATCGTCTCACCTTGTATCAATTTGATGGAAATAAGATACTATATTTTCTACCTCATTGTAAAGTGCGAAGGACGTATATTAGCATTTCTAAAAGGGGACAATAGGTACCACATATTCAATTCTTTTTACACATGGTAGATATCCGGTTTTTCAGGTGGGTCATTTTTTTCATCACTTTTTGTCCTGTATTCACGTTCTCTCAAACTGGAAGCAATTACTGGGGCTCAGATTTCGGTACGAAAGCCCAATTACTGAGTGGAGCAGTTATAGCTGGCGTAGACGACAACAGCTCTGTTTTTTATAATCCTGCTGCCATAGGCGTAGGAGCTGAAAACGGTTTGACCTTCTCTGTTCTTTCTCCTCAAAGGAGGATAGTCAGAACCAACTCTGTACAGGTAGGAAACC
>JBCDBC010001078.1:0-2524 GCA_039184535.1 Bacteroidota bacterium
ATTTTATTGCTTCCGGTAGATGGAGAAAACCTTCGGAAAGCGTATTCTCTCAGTAGTTCTCCCCTTATAGACCCTCACCTTTCTATCACAGTAAAACGGACTACTGAAAGCGCCAGCCTTCACTATCTACTGGAAGAATTGACAGAGGGAGATCAAGTAGGCTACATCCCTCCCCACGGGGAATTCACCGCTCATCTTCATGCTGCCCAGATAAAACACTATCTGTTCTTGGTAGCAGGGATAGGAGTCTCCGCTGTGATCTCTATGATTAGATCTATCCTGGAAGCTGAGCCCAACAGCCTAGTAAGTATTTGGTATGGAAGCAGGACAGAAGAGGATATTATCTTCAAAGAGGAACTACTTTCTCTCAGGATTAAGTATGAACCCAGGCTAGTGGTGTATTTCACCCTTACACGGCCTTCAGATTCCTGGAAGGGGCCTGTAGGAAGGCTCAACAAAGAGAAGGTATATGAGTTGATTTCAGACCTTTTTATGAGCGATGATAATAGAAAGGCGTATTATATTTGTGGGCCTTCAGAAATGATGGCAGAGGCACTCGAGGCCTTGGATAAACATGCAGTCCATCACTCAGACATCTTTCAGCTTAATTATGAATTGACCACTGACATGCTTTGGGAGGCATCTCAGCTATTAATAACGAATAAACCCGAAATTGAAAATCAAGAAAGCCTTATGAAATTTGAAGATCAAACTGTGAAGATCACTATGGATGGGGAGGATTTTGAGGTAAAGGTAAGCGCAGGGAAAACGATTTTGGAAGCAGCAATGGATGCTCAGTTAGATCCCCCTTATTCTTGTCAGGCAGGTATATGTACTACCTGTAAAGCGATGCTTCACAATGGCGAGATTCACATGGAAGAAAATGAAGGACTTACTGATGAAGAGTTAGAAGAAGGATATATCCTTACCTGCCAAGCCCAGCCATTATCCGCAGATGTAGAGTTAGAGTTCGAAGAATAAATAATTATCTCCCCGGTATGTAAAGCCCACCCACATCGGAAATATGCTAAAAAGTAAAGTCTACTAAAAGAGAGAGGCTCACCAGTTGATCATTATCCCCGCTGTCCGCATTGGTATCAGTCCATCTTTGACCGTCCAATAAATCATCCCTTATAGGAAGGAATCTTCCTTCTATCCCGATCCCGATTAACTCATTCAGCATCATTTTATATCCAAACCCCACTACCACTGGAGTGAGAAAAGCGAAGCTGCCTATTCCATTTTTATTCAGAAAATCCTGCTGAGCCTGGGTCTCATAGTCTCCATCCAACAAGTCCATAAGCTCATTTCTTACCCCACTTTCACCAGTAGCAGAGATCTGTTCAAAGTCATAGGGATTCCTGCCATTTAAGGCATCCACTTTAGTATTATACATAAAGGCAGAAAGTCCTCCTAGCACATACAGATCCCAATTAGACTCTGTGGTAGGGTTTAGCAGTCTATTAAGATTAACTTTGAATAGAAAATCTACTTCGAAGTACTGCATTCGATAATTCAGGAAGATGGGGTTAATGGCATTCCCGGCGGTATCCACATAGGTAGCTTGGGAATTAACCACACCATTCCAAGCTGTGTTTCCTTCATACCCTAAAGTAGAGGTAGTGGCCAGACCGAAGCTTTGGCCTGTATAGAGATGAAGCCTGATGTCTAATACCCGATCTATGCTCTTCTGTCCAAAGACACCAAACTGGAGGCCTTTCAGCTGGGCCGGAATATCCCCCTGTACCAAGCCTGAGCCTGCGGATAAGCCTACTACCCATCTTTCTTCACGGGCTTTCTCTACGCCATAATACTGGGCTGCGGAAGGAAGGTAACTCCCAAACAGGAAAAAGAGCAAGATGAAGGTATTAGCTTTCATGCCAGAAGAACCATTAGTCATGTAGGAATAAAAAAGGGCGAAAAAGTAAGTATGTAGTTTTCTACTTTATACTTACTACCAGAACGAAGAATTTAGGAATATATGTATGAAAAAAAGCCTGCAGCATGCTGCAGGCTTTATATTCACAGAGATAAATTCTCTTTTATTCGTTAGAAGCGGCTTCTGGAATTTTGATTCCCAACTCTTCCATGATGGCCTTGGTCATATCATTCTCATCTGGTCCGTGGAGAACGATAGACATTCCGGATCCATCAGTTGTATTCAGAATGTATTGGAAACCATTGGCAGAAGAAACTTTTTTGATGGCCTCACCTACCTTGTTGGTGATAGGTGTCATCAGTTCCTGACGCTTTCCCATTGCCTGCTGAGAAGCATCTGCTCTTCCCTGCTGAATTTCCTGCTGAAGCTTTGTCAGTTCTTCTTCCATAGGCTTTAAAGAAGCCTCATCAGCTCCTGCCTGAGCAGCTTCCTGATATTCCGCTAACTTCGTACGAGCGTAATCTTCCTTGATCTTCAGCTTTTCTCCAAGCTTAGTCTCAAAGGTGGTGATTTGCTCTTGCATGGCCTTTGTTTCAGGCATGTACGCTAAAATAAGCTCAATATTCGCATGGCCTATTTTCTGCG
>JBCDBC010001079.1:0-2518 GCA_039184535.1 Bacteroidota bacterium
CAAATTTTCAGCGTTAAATTCATATGTTCAGCCATAATAGTTGTTTGTCGGATCTTACTTGTAACTTCTGGTTTTCAGTTCTACAAATTCGAATTCCAGCTCCTCTTTATGCATTTTCTCACTTTCATTGAATCCTTGATATTCCCAGGCAGCAGCATAGGCAAAATCCTGGTCATTACGGAGAGCTTCACCCTCAGGTGTTTGGTGCTCCTCCCTCAAGTGACATCCACAGGATTCTTCTCTTTGGAGGGCATCATCTACCATGAGTTCTCCAAGCTCTAAAAAGTCTGCTAATCTCCAGGCTTTCTGAAGTTCAGGATTGTATTCATTATCACTTCCGGGTACTGTTACATTCTCCCAAAAATCTGCTCTTAGTTCTGGTATCAGCTTCTTGGCTTTTTTCAAGCCTTCGGCATTTCGGGTAATCCCGCAGTAATCCCACATGATTTTTCCGAGTTTCTGGTGGAAGGTATCCACAGATCTGGGGTCGCTTCCTTTGATATTTAGAAGCTTAGATGTTTCTTCATTAACAGCCTGTGCCGCTTCCTCAAAGGCGGGATGCTCATTGGTAACGTGGTCATTCAAGGGCTGTGAAGCCAGATAGTCCCCTATGGTGAATGGAATGACAAAGTATCCATCAGCCAACCCCTGCATGAGGGCAGAAGCTCCCAATCTGTTAGCGCCGTGATCCGAGAAGTTAGCCTCTCCCAGGCAGTAAAGACCAGGAATATTAGTCATCAGGTTATAGTCTACCCAAAGTCCTCCCATAGTATAGTGTACAGCGGGGAAGATTCTCATAGGAGTAGAGTAGGGGTCATCATCCGTGATTCTCTGGTACATCTCAAAGAGGTTGCCATATTTAGCCTCTACGGTATCCTTACCCATCCTATTAATGGCATCTCTGAAGTCCAGGTAAACAGCATTCCCGTTTGGAGTTACACTTCTCCCTTCATCCGTTACGATCTTGGCATTTCTGGAAGCCACATCTCGTGGAACCAGATTACCGAAAGAAGGATACTTCCTTTCCAGGTAGTAGTCTCTTTCCTCGTCCGGTATTTCATTTGCGGGTCTGAAATCCCCTTGTTTCTTAGGCACCCATACACGCCCATCATTCCGTAAACTCTCACTCATGAGGGTGAGCTTAGACTGATAGTGTCCACTTACAGGGATACAAGTAGGGTGAATTTGTACATAAGCTGGATTGGCAAAAAGCGCCCCTTTTCTGTGAACTCTCCAGGCAGCAGATCCATTGGAGTTCATGGCATTGGTAGAGAGAAAGTATACGTTTCCATATCCGCCGCTCGCCAGTATGACAGCATCTGCCGCATGCTTTTCCAATTCTCCGGTAAGAAGGTTCTTACAGATAACTCCTTTAGCATGTCCATCCACTAATACTAGGTCCAGCATCTCTCTTCTAGTCAGAGACTCAACCTTACCCAGTCCTATCTGGCGGCTAAGGGCACTGTAGGCTCCCAGGAGAAGCTGCTGTCCTGTTTGGCCTCTCGCATAGAAGGTTCTGGAAACCTGTGCCCCCCCGAAAGAACGGTTGTCCAGGTATCCCCCATATTCACGTGCGAATGGTACTCCCTGGGCTACACACTGGTCAATGATGTTTACACTTACCTGTGCCAGGCGGTATACATTCGCTTCTCTGGATCTGTAGTCTCCCCCTTTTATGGTATCATAGAAAAGACGGTAGACACTGTCACCGTCGTTCTGGTAGTTCTTGGCAGCATTAATCCCTCCCTGAGCAGCTATACTGTGCGCTCTTCTGGGGCTATCCTGGAAACACAGGGTAGTAACCTGGTACCCAAGCTCAGCAAGTGAAGCAGCAGCAGAGGCACCAGCTAGTCCGGTCCCTACTACGATGACTTTGAATTTCCTTTTGTTAGCCGGGTTTACCAGCTTAATATTGAATTTATGATTATCCCATTTTTCTGCCAGTGGGCCTTGTGGGGTGCTAGAAACGAGTTTCATAATCTATTGTTCTTTCTTCGAGTTAGTTTAACAGGAACAAATAAACCGGCATGGAGGCGAAAATGATCGGCACCACGATGGAAATGAACATTCCTACTATTTTTATCAAGGGTGTATATTTTTTATGTACCAAACCTACCGTCCTGAAAGCACTTTGAAATCCGTGATTTAAGTGCATACCCAGTAATAACATAGCTACTACATAGAAGAGAGATATATACCACTTCCCAAAGGAGAATTTGGTCACTTCAAACATAGATATGCCGGTGAGTTCAGTTACTCCCTCCTTTTTTAGCATTTGGTAGGTTTCCTTGGTAAGGTAGTCTCCTTGACCCACAGCTATTTCTCCAAATTCATCCTGCACAGCCGTTACTGCTGTTACTTTCCAGCTCTCCAGGTAAGCTCTTTCCAGACTTACTGATTCCCCATCACCGAACTTATAATATCCCCAAAACATGATGAGATGTATGATGAGAAATATCAGGATGACGCTTCCTGTCCACCCCATATTCCTGGAAAACCAGCTACTGCTGGCATTCTG
>JBCDBC010001080.1:0-2506 GCA_039184535.1 Bacteroidota bacterium
CAATATAACCTTCATTCATCTTTTTTCCCCAGGTTGGTGAAAGATCGTTTTCAGGAGTAAAGCTCTCATACTTCTGGTAAGCAGCATTAAAGATAGGACAGGCATTATCTTTTCCGCCACCGATGAAAGCTGGCATTCCGTTTACTAGCATACCCATGACAAGCTCAGCTCTGGGATTCATGGCATTCAGCTCCTGCGCCTTAGCGACTTCTCTTTTTACCTTCCCTGTGTAGGTCATACCTCTGGCAGCAGAAGCCACTATTCTGGCAAGATAAATGTATGCCTGGAGGGCGTATATTTCTGAGTGTTCTCCCTGAATAGTCTGGGCCTATCCAGCCATTCTTGTGCTTTGTCAAGGAGTGCATCTTTTCTGTCCCCCCCTTCAGTTTGTAGGCTGGATTGGGTATATCCATATGCTGCGTAATATGCAGGGAGCCATTCTCCTGATTCTGCTGTGGCTATTCTTTCAAACTTATTGAGTGCCACAGCTTGGTCTGTTTCTAAGGTAGCAATGGCTTCCTTCATGGCATTTTGGTACTTGGCGTTTTGACCTATGGCGAAGCTAATAGTCAGACTAAGCGCAATTGATAATAGAGTTTTCATAATGGTATAAGTTTAACTTAAAATATAGAATCGTTTGATTGTGAGAGTGATAGGAACAAGCCCACGAAGAAGAATCTTGGAGCTGGAAGGCCAATAGGCTCTGAGGCGAAGTGGCCAGTATCATCTGGTACATCGGTAAATCTGTACCCGTATATCTGATTGTTACCCAGGATATTGCTTACAGAAACATGGATAACCGTGAAGTGATTGAATAGCTGAGTTAAATAACTCGCATTCACACTGACTGTATGATTAGTGGGTGTTCTTCCTGTGAGAAAGCCGGATTCATTAGGATCATGGTAGGGTCTGGCGCTGTTCACCTGATAAGAAATCCCTAGCTGTGTATCCCATTCATTGAGAAAGTATTTCCCAACCACGGAGACATTATGTTTAGAGGCAAATGCAGGTGCCGCTCTTTCTGGAAAATCCCTGTATTTACGCTCTGTATCCAGGAAAGAATAAGAAACCCAGTATTCAGCATTTTTAATGGTTTTTCTATCTCTCCAGAAAAGGTCCATACCGCGTGCATAGCCTGAACCTTCATTGCTAAATCCTGCTGGGTTAAACTGATCTTCTCCATCAAAGAGAACCAGGTTTTGGTAATTTTTGTAATAGCCTTCCACTCTGAAGATTCGGTCGTTTTTCTGCCCTTGGTAATTCAGGATGAAGTGCTCTGCATTCTCAAAGCCCAAGTCAGGTTGGATTCTGAGCCAGTCAGCAAAAGGACTTTGGTAGTACTTGCCGTAGGCAATGGATACTTGTGCATTAGCGTGTGCCCTTATAGCAGCAGAAATTCTAGGTGCAAATGCCACTTCATCTATGAGGACGTCTTGTTCCATTCTTACCCCTGCCCTTAATGCGAGCCCATTAGTAGGCTTCCACTGGCTTTCTGCAAAGGCAGCAGACCTAAATCCCTCTCTTGAGAATGGAAAGCTTTGTCGGGTGTCATTTATGAGTGTATCCTGTAAGGAGAAATATCCCCCTTCTAAGCCCCATTTTAGGGTTAATTCTGATGAGAGGTGATGCTGGGAGACCACTTTTACTTGTCCATACTTTCTGTCATTGATGATTTGTCCCTGGGGAGCTGAGAGTTGCTCCTCATTATGTGTATACATGACACCTCCATACACTAACCAGGTATCATTGATGAGTTTGTTAAAAGAGCCATTTGCATATATGTTAGCGTTTTTTGCCTTGAAGTAAGAATAAGATTCTGGGTTGAGAATATCCTGAAATCCAGCTTGTACATCTGAGAAGGCATAGCTCACAAACCCCTTATAGCTTTCGCCTGCTTTTGGCTCTGCTCTGGCAAAAAGATACCCCCCATAGGAAAGAGGATCTTTCTCAAAGTCTATAGACTGGGGAATCATAGAATGGTAGGGAGCTAAACTGGTGAAGTTTACGCTTCCAGAGAGCGCTACCTTTTTCCATCTTTGGGTATGGCTAAGCTCTCCTCCCAGACTCATGAGAGAGATACCCGTTCTATTTTCTTCAGGTAATCCATCTGTTTCTAAAATGAGGGCAGAAGATAAGGCTTGTCCATATTCTGCTGAGTATCCACCAGAACTAAATAGGGTGCCCGAGAATAAGAAAGGAGAGAATCTTCCTCTGGCGGGTAGGTTGGGAACCTGGGAAGAGTAAAATGCTGGTATGGGCATCCCATCCATAAAGGACTGGCTTTCATAGGCGTCTCCCCCTCTTACAAATAGCTGACCGGCCTCTCCTACACTTTGGGTTCCGGGAAGGGTATTTATGGCGGAAGGTATATCCGCCAAGGCACCCGCAGTAGTTACTACGTCCATCCTGCTTAAGGCCACTCCACGCTTCTTATCACTAGCTTCAAAGGTTCCTGCAGTAATTTCCACAGCCTCCAATGAGGAGGAAGAGGGCTTCAGTTTGGGAG
>JBCDBC010001081.1:0-2503 GCA_039184535.1 Bacteroidota bacterium
AAACAGAACACCAAAAGGCAGTCGAAGAATGAAGTAAATGAAAGGTCCAGCCTAAGCCTCTCCCTTTTACCTTAAAAGTATCCCTGAATTGGCCTGTCATACGGTTATACATCTTGGTATGCGGCATAGCATTCATATCCGTAGCTAATACCAGAGGCATATCGTATTCTTTCAGCATTGGCACTATGCGCTCTACTTCTGCTTCCTGACGTGGGATAACGTTTCTGATCCTTTTCAGGTAGAGAGGAAGTTTCTCCTTGGGCTCCAGATCCTTCCTACTGGTAATTTCATCAAACTGGAAGGAACTAAGATGAATATTTCCTACTCCTACCCTTCCGTGTGGGGTTTCCAAGGTGCTTAATATGCCCTGGTTGATATAATGAGAATAGACAAATAAAGTGTCTGTAGCTACTACCGGGTATTTGGACATAAAGGCCAGTCCATGCTTATGCTTATCTCTACCCTGGAACATATAATGAGGATAGCCTGTACTTTCTGCTGTATATTCTATGGCGTCATAAGCGCCTCTTATGGATCTTCTGAACTCCTGGAAGCACACCACATCAGGATCATGCTCATTAATGAGGCTTATGATAGAATCCAGCCTTTCTTTTTTGATAGCAAACCCTTGAATATTAAAGGTCATAATGCTTATAGCACCTTCTACATCAGGATCTTCTTCTGGCGCCAGATTTAGAAATTTATACAAAACGGGACCACTCATCCCTAATAGGATAATACATAGGATAGCCCACTTTCTGTTGGGTTTCTTAGAGAGAAATCCAATCAAAATGAGGAGATGAATGGGGATCAACAAGAAGGCGGCAATAGGCGTAAACTGAAGCAGTGGAAAGTCTTTTACACTGATCAGGGGCGCTGTTGCACCTACACTTGTAAGAAAGGTTAGAGCGAGGAAAACGAGGATAAAAGTCAGGAGCAAAGCCTGACTAGAAACTTTTTTCATCGTCTGATTGACTAGAAGCAGTAAATAAAATCTCTTTTTCTTCCCTACTTAGGCTTTCATACCCCTTAGCTGAGATTTTATCCAGTATTCCATCAATGACTTCCTGAGGGACTTTATGGTCCTTTTTAGATGCTCTCTTTCCTTGTTCAGAATCAGCATTAGTTTTAGTACCATATTTCACCTTCATCCTGGGTTTGGGTTCTCTATCCTGATAGTAAGACCAGATAATTTCTGTTATATCTGTGCCTTTTCTCAGCAGGTACACATGGATAAACCCTACTATGGCGGCTACACCCACGGCAATACCTTCTGCTGTGGGGCCAGCTGATACCAGAGAAAGTACCAGTAGAACGAGCCCTACCCAGATGATTTTTACTCTTCCGAAGAGTAATAACTGAATAGCGAAATCCGGTACAAGGGTGATGGCAGACACCATAAGTGTTATCATCAGAACCGTAATGCCATAAACCGGAGGTCCAGCCTGCATAGCAGGTATCAAGGAGCAGATAATAACGGTAATAATGGCAGTTATAGGTACTGTTAGAATACTTAGTCTTCTGGTTCTGGAATCTCCCATGACTTGCTGGTGAATCCTCCCAAAAGCCCAGATGATGATCCCATCAAAAAGTACCCTCAGAATTTCAAATTTTGCAACAAAGAACGGATATGTAATAACCGACCACGGTTGGAATAAAAACGATTTTCCTCCCGGCGGTAGTACAAGTTGCTGTATGATTCGGCAGTAAAGTGGCGAATCTGCCCCAATTTGTCCCGTAGGACAGGACTCAGATGAACCTGTAACAGCAGCCAAAACAATGAATAAGATCCCCTGCAGCAGAAGTCCACTGAGCATTAACAACACGATCCAGCCTGTTGTCTGGTGTTGACTCACAAAAGCTTGAATTCGCTGTTTCGGGTTCATTTCCAAGTTCTTAAACGATTAACTGATTACAGATTATACAATTTTTTACTTCTAATTCCTCATCTTCCAAGAAATGGAATAGCCTTGCCAAGATAAAAAAATATGAACGCAGCTACCATACCTGCCAGGTGTCCGAAATGAGAAATAGTACCTCCACCTCCTAGACCTAACACATCTCGTATCACCATGATTAACGAGAAAACACCTATACCGGTAACAAACCACCTGGCCTCCACTGGGATAAGAAAGTAGAAATAAAACTTTTCGCGGGGAAAAAATAAAGCAAAAGCTACCATTACCCCATAAATGGCGCCTGAAGCACCTAAAACAGGGATAGTACTGGGATCTAGTAGAGCTATTAATAATCCTCCAAAGATCGCACAGAAGAAATAGAACTTTAAAAATCGTTCTGTTCCAAGAATGTGCTCTACAGCTGGGCCTATCAAAAAGAAGATGAACATATTGAATAAAATATGCCAAAAATCTCCATGATTGAATGCCCAAGTAATTAACTGTATGGGTTGGAACTTAGCAGGCCCAGAAAAGCCTCCATCTCTATAAGCATCAGCTAGTTGTGTAGACAAATTAGGGCTTGACTCAAAAATACTTTCCGCATT
>JBCDBC010001082.1:0-2501 GCA_039184535.1 Bacteroidota bacterium
GCCTTTGCAAAATGTTGACTGACAATGGGCATAAGGTCAGTGTCCCAACCTTGACCCAGGTCTTCCGGGCGGCCATCTATGCTTACCCATTGATCCTTATCCTGAGTAATAATTACTTTATCTCTGTTGCCAGAAAGAACTATTCTGATAGGTCCTGACTGTATGCTTTCTCCCTCATTGTGCCATAATAAGTAGACATAAGGTTTCAGGACTTCTTTCAGCTTTAGGTAGGTACTTTTGGCCTCAGTCTTTACATCTATCATTAGAATTAAAGGAGAATTGTAGCCCGGATAAATAGTGTTTGGCTGATGACTGAGCATCTTTTCGAGGGGTTTTAGGTATACATTCTCCAATGTTCTGGCTGGATCTGGCTTTTTGGGTTTGTTATGGTAGACGTAGAGTTGGCCGTCTATTAGTTGAATATCTGCTTCTACGCTGCTGTAGCCGTTCTCCAAGGCTTCCCATAGGGGCCGCTCATGCTCGTAGTCATTATGTGCATGCCCAGGGATAGGCTTGATGGGATCTATGATTACTTTGGCCATTACTGGCAAATGGTCCGAAGGATACTTTCCACTCCATGATTCAGATAAGGTGGCATAGTTGAGGATGGCTATTTCTCCCTTGAAGAAAATATAGTCTATTCTTCTGAACCCCATGCCAGGAAAAGAGAATCCACTCCAAGTGCTATTAGGACCATGAGGGAAGCTTAAGCTCTGGAGCTTAGCATCTTGAAAGTTCTGCGGGTCGGATGCTTCAGTAAGCACTTTGTAAGGAGTAGAGGAGGGGATCATGTTAAAGTCTCCCGTGAGAATGACTGGGAGATTCTCCTGATTCAACTCAGCTATCTTTCTTTTGAGAAGTTTTGAGCTATTGAGCCTGGCCTCAGTTCCCTGGTGATCATAGTGCGTATTGACATGTAAGAATGCTTTTCCGCTATATTTATCCTGAAACCTGGCCCAACTAACGATCCTTTTGATGTTAGCGTCCCAGCCAGCGGAAGGAACCTCTGGCGTTTCTGATAACCAAAAGTTTCCTTTCTCAAGAACCGTGAACCTACTTTTCCTGTAGAGAATAGCCGCATATTCTCCGGCCTCTTTTCCATCATCTCTTCCTACACCTACGTAGGCGTATTGGGGGAGTAGCTTGAGTAGATCTGTTAGTTGACCGTGGAGGGCTTCCTGAACGCCTATGAGGTCTGCTTCGTGAAAACTAATCATACTGGCGGCTAGCTCTTTCCTTTTCGGCCAGGCATTTTCGCCATCATTGGGTGTATTATAGCGGATGTTAAAGCTCATCACCTTAAGAGGCTCCTGAGGGTTAGCAAAAGCAACAATAGTCAGGAGAGTAAGTATTAGTAGTCCAGCTAATTTCATGGTCAAGGATAATCAGTTTAGGGTACAGAGGTATGTCTCTCAGCTTAAGGAAACAATTTATCTGGAAATGCACATTCTTCTTGGGTAGAAAACAAAAGAAATGTCCTCTGAGTACATATATGAGATAGTTAATATTGTAGAAAGAAAAGATCAGTACATCATAGGCTAAGGTTAATGTTGAAAGTAGTAGAGAAGGCATTTTATATATCGAATGTAACTTGGAGATTAGTCCTAATGATTTTTCTCACACTATCGGGATGTGGACCTGAGAAGGTCTATCTAGGTGACAGAGAAAATGATGAAGCCCAAATAGCCCTGCCTGCTTCTCTCAATATTCCTGCCGCTGAACCTCTTAAAGCTGATCAAAGTCTATCCACCTTCCAACTACCTCACGGTTTTAAAGCTGAACTGATAGCAGCTGAGCCACTCATCCATGCTCCCATAGAAATAGAATTTGATGAAAAAGGGAGACTTTGGGTGCTGGAGATGTTTGGCTATATGTCAGACATAGAAGCTACTGAGGAGGAGGAGCCTGTAGGGAGAATTCTGATTTTGACAGATGAAGATGGTGATGGGAAGATGGATCAATCGCAGATCTTTCTGGATAGCCTGAAACTAGCTAGAGCCTTTTGCTTACTAGATGGAGGTATCCTCTATGCAGAACCTCCCAATCTCTGGTTTTCAGAAATAGAAAATGACCTACCTGTAAGTAAGACCTTGGTGGACTCAGTCTATGCAGTTGGAGGCAATGTGGAACACCAACCCAATACGCTACTCCTTGGTCTGGATAACTGGATTTACAGTGCCAAATCCCGATTTAGGTATAGAAAAAAAGGTGATGACTGGATAAAAGAAGAAACGGTTTTTCGTGGGCAGTGGGGGATTTCTCAGGATGATGAAGGAAGACTATTCTATAATACAAACTCCAACCAACTAAGAGGAGACTTTGTCTATCCTACACACTTTTCTGAAGAAGCCCTTTTTCCTCTTAAGGAAGGTGTCAATGAAGAAATAGCGAAAGATCAACGAGTATATCCTGCCAGAATTACGCCAGGAGTAAATCGAGGGTATAGGTCAGCTACCCTGGATGAGAACTGGAAGCTCAGACACTTCACGGCTGCCTGTAGC
>JBCDBC010001083.1:0-2492 GCA_039184535.1 Bacteroidota bacterium
ATCAGTTCAGAGATCATGTAGACCTTCTTACCGGGATTGGCATCCAGAGTTTTGTAGGCTACCTCTATGGCATTTTCCACGCCCTTACAAAAGCCAAAGTGCCTGGCGACTTTAATCTGAAGAGGCCCAAAGTCAAAGACAATGGGACTAAACTTATCTTCCTTGGCTTGTTTTTCAGCTTTTTGGTCTGAAAGGAAATCACTATTAAAAAGAGGCGAAAACTTCCCCAATTCATAGGATTTCTTCAGCTTTCTGGACTGGAAATTTCTCATAAACGGTTTCTGGGCCTGGTAAATATACAGGCTTCAGCCATAAAACGAATATTTCCGCTACATGTTCAGAGAAATATCAGGGAATGTATCCCATGCAGTATGCCAGGTCAGCTCTGGTTCCGCTATCTCTACCGATTTGCAGAAAGTTTTCCATCACTTCTTCCTTTCTTCTCCCATTAGAAAGAGAATTACTTAACTCATCAAAGCTGAGTCTGAATTCCATTTCGTGGGTCATCATAATGAGGGTTTCATTTCTCATGACAGAGAATGGCCCTATCCAGTGCATGTTCTCAGGCTGCATATTAGGAACTACAGCTGAAGTAAGAGAAAACTTCAGAGGTGTGAGTTGTTCGCTCTCGCCTTTCAGCAAGCCCTTGCTGGAGAGTTTCTGGTAAATCGACTGGGGTTGACTGATGATGGAGGATATTTTGTTCTTGTCGATCTTCATGATCATACCTCCTCCTACATGGAATCCGTAGCAGGTAGTTTTCTCCCATAACACAACTTGTGCTGAGAAGGCAAAACGGTTTCCCTCCCCTAACTCCTTCTGGAGCTTATTGACAGCATCCAGTCCATCAAACACACAGGCACGTAATAGCTGCTGGGATTGCATCCCTTCAAAATTTCTTTTTCGGAAGGAGGATTCTACGGTATCAGTGAACATCCGAAGACATCGTTCAGTGGCTTCCTCACCATCTATATTTTCACAGAGAATGAGGATATGCTTATACCTGTTTACAGAAGTATTTCTATACAGAGGCTTGCGGTGTAATGAGTAAGCTCTATCGCTTCCACCATGTATGCCGGGTTTGAGTAAGGCAGAGTTAGCAAACATATGGCAAGAGGATTATTAGTTTTCCTTTGATGATAGAATTTACACACACTTATTTTAATTGACTAGGCGTTCAGTCTATTCGGTAGATTCTCCCACCTGAATGGCATCGTAAACCACTTGATGAAGGTTCGGCCTGATGGAAAGTTCATACAGCTTCCTGTTGTCTCTGCTTGGATAAACGCGATTAGACAAAAAAATGAATACCAGCTCATGCTGAGGGTCTATCCACACAAAAGTCCCTGTGAAACCGGAATGGCCATAACTGTCTGGACTGGCATCTTTAGCGGCATAGCCTTTCTCCGGATCTTCTAATAGAGGTTTGTCAAATCCCAGCCCTCTTCTGTTTCCTCGTTCGGGAAACTGATACCTACTAAATTCTTTTAGGGACCAGGGAGAGATGATTTGTTTTCCTCCATATTCTCCCTCATTCAGATACATCTGGAGAAGTTTTGCCAGTTCTCCCGCATTGGCAAAAAGGCCAGCATTCCCTGATACGCCTCCCAGCATAGCTGCATTCTCATCATGTACAAAACCCTGTACTAGGTCATTCCGGAAATAGGTATCCATTTCTGTTGGGACTATCTCTGACTTCTGGACAAAGTTGAGGGGGTTGTAGCCCATACGCTTGATCCCTAAGGGGACAAAAATGCTATCCTGCAGATACTGTTCATAAGGAAGACCCGTTATACGTTGGACCAAATCAGAGTAAATGAGAAAAGAAAGGCCGGAGTACTTATACTGTTTAGCAGAATTAACCTCAGACTTCCTGATAGCCTTATACATCAGTTTCTCCTTATAATTATCCCTCAGCCATAGATTCTCATATACCTTGGTAGGATATTTCTCTGAATAGGAAGAGGACCAGTATTTCCGCCTGAGTTTTTGTTTTTTATTGGCCGTTTTAGCCCAGAATACGATATAGGGAATAAGTCCGGCATCATGAGCTAACACATTTCTCAAGCTCAAGCTTTCCTTATTAGATCCTTCAAGTTCTGTCCAGTAAGTACCCATGCCTTTTTCCAGGTCCAGTTTCCCTTCTCCATGCAGTTTCATGAGAATAGGCAGAGGACCCGTGATTTTGGTAACTGAGGCCAGATCATACACATCGGAAAGGCTGACCTTCTTCAAACTATCATAAGTGTGATATCCGTAGCTCTTATGGAAAATGACAGCTCCCTTCCTGGCTACCAATACCTGACATCCGGGGAAAGCCTGCTGTTTTATGCCTGTTTGGATAATGGAATCCATACCGGTCATAAGGAAAGCTCCATTTACCCCTACATCTTCTGGTGAAGCATTAATGAGTTCTACCTGGATATTCTCCTGAGAATAGGCCCATAAGCCCAACCCGGACAAAAGAAAAATAAATAAAGTGTGTTTCAACA
>JBCDBC010001084.1:0-2491 GCA_039184535.1 Bacteroidota bacterium
CCTTCCTAGTCCATCGAGGTAGGAAACTTGACTAGCTAGAGTTGGAGAACTCACAGAAGCAGAAGCTTCCTGCTGACTCGCCTCCCGATAAGTAGAACTCATGATGTAATTGTGATAAGAGGAGGGAATCACCTGCTTAGGAGCCACAGATCCAGACAAAGGAAGATTCACCAGCTCCTGAAGCGAGGGAGTATTGCCTACCACATCTTTAGAAGGAGCAGGATCATCCGATTTAGGATCAAGCTGAAAAGCAGAGACATGCAAAGAGAGAAGCAAGCCTATAAAAAGGAAGGGGAGGTATTTCATAGCACCTGAAGATGGGCAGTAGAAACCCTCCTTGCTGGGCCTTTGTGGATTCGGTAGACATCAGTAGGAAAGGATCAGAGATCAATGAGGGAAGGGGGAGAGAAAATTATGGCAGAATAATTAAAATTAGCTTCTTAAAATTAAACATTAGCTATATGTTATATGACGTTAGTAGGTTCTCCATTCTGAAAAATATTCGAACAAAGCCCCATATTCTGAGTTTTTAAAAGGATATTTTTGCTCAAATGCTTTCAAGGATAGGACATTTTTGCTATTCTTGAAGAACTATCTATTAAGCTGATCGGCAGAATAGTCGGGATTAACGAACTAGTTCGACCTCTGTACGACGGTGACCTAACCAATAAATATGAAAAAGTTTTTACCAATTAAGCTGTTGTTGGTAGGCGCTATGATGGTCTTAGGACTAAGCACCTCCTATGCACAGTTTACCGCTACGGGAACGGTAAGTTCTCCAGATGGCTCTCCTCTGGTAGGAGCCAGCGTACTTGTACAAGGCCTAGTTATCGGTGATTTTACTGATGATGATGGAGCATTTTCTATTGACATTCCTTCAAATGAAGCTACCCTTTTTATCTCCTATGTAGGATATAGAAACATGGAAGTAGCTGTTTCTTCTAGCAATAGTAGGGTTTCTGTTAGTCTGGAAGAAGAGGTTACTAACCTGGATGAGGTAGTAATCACTGGTTTGGCTTCTTCTGTCAAACGTGCCAATCTGGCAAATGCTGTTGCTACGGTGAGTGCAGAAGAACTAGCCGACAAAACTACTCAGCAGTCCCTTGATAATGCCCTTTTCGGAAAGATTTCCGGGGTACAGATGTCTGCTAACAGTGGTGCGCCCGGTGGTGGAGTAAGTGTTCAGTTGAGAGGTGTTTCTACCCTTGGAGCGGGTTCTTCTCAGCCACTTTACATTATTGACGGAGTATATGTAGATAACTCAGTGATTCGTACAGGTCGTACGCAGGTAAACGGAGCTTCCGGAGGACAGAATGCTGCCACTCAGGATGATGCTACAAACCGTATTGCGGACTTAAACCCTGATGAAATTGAAAAGATAGAAGTTCTGAAAGGTCCTTCTGCTGCGGCGATTTACGGAACTCGTGCAAACGCAGGGGTAATCGTAATCACCACCAAGAGAGGTAAAGCCGGTAAAACCAAAGTGAGCTTTACACAGGATCTTGGGATAGCGCAGGGACAAAACTTCCAGGAGTTCGGTATATGGGACAGACAAAGAGTAATTGACTTCACTGGTAATGATCCTGATGAATTAGCTGCCTTTGATGCAGCGGTTGCTGAAGGAAGAAATACTGACTGGGAAGAAGAAGTTTACGGTGAGACTGGAATTTTATCTAACTCACAATTAAGTATCTCTGGTGGTAATGCCAGAACTCAGTTCTATGTTTCTGGTGGTCTTCAGTCAGAAGACGGAATTATTGAGAACACCGGTTTTGACCGCTACTCAGTTCGTGCCAATGTAGATCACCTCTTAGGAGATCGTATCAAAGTTTCTTTGAACACTGGTTATTATAGAACGGATAGTGATAGAGGATTTACTGGAAACCAGAATAACACTGGTGGTAGTTTGGGATATACCCTGGCATATACACCTTCCTATGCTGATATCTTCCCAGATGAGCAAGGAAATTATCCTAACAACCCTTATTTCAATGATAATCCACTTGCGATTAGAGATCTAGGTACTAATAATCAGGTTGTTGATCGTTTCATTACGGCCGGTGCAGTAGACTTCGACATCTTTGAGAATGACTTCTCTTCTTTGAAGTTGAAAGTAAATGGTGGGGTAGACTATCTAAGTTCAAATACCCTGGTATACTTCCCTGAAATTCTTCAGCACCAGCAAGCATCTGCTAACCCCGGTGATGTTATGTGGGGTAGACAAGACAACCTGAATACCAATATTCAAGGTTTCCTAAACTACAACGCAAACTTCTCTAAATTTACTTCTAATACAACCTTGGGAGCCGTTAGACTGGACCAGTCTTCAGAATTCTTACTGACAAGAGGTCGTGGACTTTCAGGTGGTCAGACTAACTTACGTTGGGCGACAGTACAGTCAGTACAAGGTCAAACCAATACGGATGTAACTGACGTAGGTATTGTGGTTCAGGAAGATCTGAACTTCAATGATCAGCTTATCGCTTCTGTA
>JBCDBC010001085.1:0-2486 GCA_039184535.1 Bacteroidota bacterium
ATACCTGATAAGTGGTGGGTAACCTATAGCAAAATCAGCAAGTGATTACACTCAGGAATGTGTCCAAGTCTTTTTCTGATCAGCAGGTGCTGAGAGGAATAGATCTAGACATAAGGGAAGGAAGGACCTGCATACTTGGTCAAAGTGGGAGTGGTAAGTCATTACTATTGAAACTCATACTGGGATTAGAACCAGTAAGCTCAGGAGAAATTTTCCTGCTGAATAAAGCCCAAAAGGAGTTCTCTGATAAGGATTGGCTCAGCTTTAGAGACAAGACAGGAGTAGTTTTTCAGGCCTCAGCCCTATTCGATTCTCTCACAGTTTTTGAAAACATCGGGATTAAGCTGCTAGAAGAACGCAAAGTCAGTCCTTCCGAGATAAGAGAAAAAGCTGAAGTCTGCCTTCAACAAGTTGGCCTTCCTACAAGCATTCTGGACAAATATCCTGCTTCCCTCTCAGGGGGTATGAAAAAACGTGTCGCCATAGCCAGAGGTATTATCCATTCTCCGGAAATCCTCTTTTACGACGAACCTACTTCAGGCCTGGATCCTGTTTCAGCCACCCAGATAGATGATCTCGTTCTACATCTTTCCGAGCAGAAAGCACATACCAGTGTGATCATCACACATGATCTGATGACCGTTAAGAAGTTGGCTACCCAAGTAATAATGATAGCGAAGGGAGGAATTGTGTTCTCGGGAAGCACTACCACCTTCTTCCAGCAAGAACAGGAAGAAATACAGGCATTTTTGCACAGGCAGTAAACTTAGCTATGGATGAGCAGAAAAGAAGTGGATACTCCATGCACCCCTCTTCTGAGTCTTTTGGTTTGTTCTTCAGTAAACAGAATAAAAATATCTCCTCCCGGCATGCTATCAAGTCTAGGCCCCAGAACGGGATGATTTTCATATTCTCCTACACACAGTGTGATAGCCTCACCATTAGAGAAAGTTATGACCAAGTCCTGTGGGACATAGTATTTAGTGCCTTTTCTACTTTTCAGCCAGTCCCAACGAATCTTCACGTCGGCCACCTGAGTACCTAATAGGCGTTGCCACTCTTTCTCACGGATTACCTCCCACTGCTGCATTTCTGCCAGAATGAACCTCTTGGAAAAGGGAATAGCCCCCAGATCTATGCTAAAATGGGACAGCTCTTCATCCCAGGAGAAATGAAGCATATCTCCATTGGAGAAGCGTAATTCTACCCCAAAGTCTACCGTATGAATATCCTGAAAGTGATAATCATGGTTACTCCTATTGAGTTCCACATAGGTTACAGAGCTCAGGCTACTACCAATAATGCTTTTGATTTTATGTTCCAGGCCTAAATGATCCATACAATCCTTCCTTAAACTTGGTTTCAACCTATATCTATTACGTTTTTTCATGGCTATCGTTCTTTCCTAAAGTGTAAAATTCCTCACCAGATTGTAAAAGATTGTCTCTTCTTAATGATGGTCAGTAATAGGCTTGTAACCAGACGTTAGGTAAGTGGCTAACTACATCTAATAGATGGTAGGATTTAGCTGATGGTTGAATGGAACGTAAGTTTTTTTCACATTTTTTAGAAATTAATGGAAATCCATCCAAATATTTATCCGGCGACTAGAAACATCGATTTTTGACTAAATTTTGATGGATTATCTATATATCGTAGATTCCTTATGTTTTTAAACCATAATTTCTAAAAGGGACAACCCAAAATCTCTTAAACTATGTTCGAAATATATCAAAGTGAAAAAAGCCAGGAATACTATTTCCGTCTAAAGGCTGCCAATGGTCAAAACATCCTCGGTAGCGAGGGCTATAAGAGCAAAACTAGCTGTAAGAATGGCGTAGCTTCTGTACAAAAGCACAGCGCCGATGAAAAGTACTTTGAGAAGAAAGAATCTTCTAATGGTAAATTCTTCTTTAACCTGAAAGCCTCTAACGGTCAGGTGATTGGAAAGAGCCAGATGTATGCTTCTGAATCTGGCTGCGACAATGGAATCGCCTCAGTGATGAAAAACGCAGCAAGTGCCGAAGTAAAGGACTTAACAGCCGCATAAAAATTTAGGGCCCTCGTAAGGGCCCTTCTTCTTTTCTTTTTTCTTCCTTTTAATCCAGTTCTACACTGTAGTTATAAAAGCCTTCTCCGCGCTTAAATCCGGTTTTATCATACAAGCCCTGAGCCACTAGATTATCTACTGCTGTTTCTAAAACCACCCTTTTTGCGCCTGTTTCCATGCCTAATGATTTGGCCTTTTCTATGAGTGCCTCCCCTACTCCCATTTTCCTAGCATTTACCTTCACATATAAATCATTCAGAATCCAAACTCGCTTCATTCCTACAGAAGTAAAACTTGGGTACAATTGAGTAAACCCTACGGGGTTCTCTTCCTTATAAGCGATGTATATGATGGATTCCTTTTTCTCAATTCTTTCTTTCAAAAAGGCCTCTGCTCCTTTCAGATCAGAAGGTTGTTCGTAAAAAACCCTATAGTC
>JBCDBC010001086.1:0-2483 GCA_039184535.1 Bacteroidota bacterium
CCTCTATTAGCCAAGATAGAGATTTTTTCATGTGTAGATGAAATTTTTAATATCAAAATTCGATTTTATTACAAATATTCAATATCTTAGAGTATAAGTTACATGTAGGTTTGGTTTAAGCGCATGACAATCCAAAAAGATTGATCCTCTTTGTCTAGACAGACTGCACGCTACTACTGTGCTCAGACAGAGATTTAAAAAGAGGGAAAATCGGATTTTGTCATGCGCTGTTTTATTATGATTTTTGCCCCATCTTAAAACGAGATCAATTTATGAGACCTACATTACTTGTCCTCGCAGCGGGAATGGGGAGCCGATATGGCAGCCTGAAACAAGTAGATTCCATTGGACCTTCCGGAGAAGCTATCATTGACTATTCCATTTATGATGCCATTAAGGCAGGCTTCGGCAAAGTTGTATTTGTCATCAGAAAGGATATTGAGGATACCTTTAAAGAGGTGTTTGGAAATAAATTCTCTGAAAAAATCCCTGTTGAGTATGTATATCAGGAACTGGATAACCTGCCAGAAGGGGTAAGTGTGCCTGAAGAAAGAGTAAAACCTTGGGGGACAGGCCACGCAGTGCTGGTGGCAGCCTCAGCCATCAAAGAGCCATTTGCTGTCATAAATGCAGATGACTTTTACGGAAGTAGCTCTTTCAAAATGCTAGCTGACTTCCTAAGTCCCTTATCCTCAGGGGATACTACTCACTGTATGATAGGGTATCAGCTGGATAATACGCTTTCAGATTTTGGATATGTATCCAGAGGGGTGTGTGAGATTTCTCTCGAAAAACTACTCCTGGGCGTTACTGAACGTACCCATATCCAGCATAAAGAAGGAAAAATTGTATTCAAGGAAGGGGAAGACCTGTGGACACAAATAGAGGGAGAGACCATCGTCTCTATGAACATGTTTGGATTTGGACCTGCTGTTTTTGACCAGTATAGCGCCTATTTCAAGGAATTTATCCAGAAAAAGCTTCATGAGCTGAAGGCAGAATTTTACATCCCTACCGTTGTAAACCGCTTAGTAGAAGAAGGGAAAGGGACAGTAGAAGTATTGGCTAGTAAAGAAAAGTGGTTCGGGGTTACCTATAAAGAGGATAAGGAGATTGCAAAAGACAAAATCGGTATCCTCATTAAGAACGGGGTATATCCTGCTGATTTGTGGGGATGATGGATAAAAACGCTCTCCTTTCCATAGCGGCTCAATTCAACCTTAAGGGATCAATTGAAGAAATCTCTCAGCTAGGAGAAGGCCATATTCATGCTACTTATTTGGTAACTGGCTCTGAGCAGGCTTACGTACTCCAGCAATTCAATCACAAAGTATTCCCCCAGCCATATGAGGTAGCAGAAAATATACTGATGGTCGCCCGACACATGAAAGATAGATTCCAAAAAAGCAATGTGTCAGATTATTGGCGAAAATATCTTCCACCAATTTCCTTGAAAAATGCTTCCCATACCCTCTTTACGCATGATGATTCCTACTGGAGAATGTTTCCTTATATTCAACATTCTTATGTGCTCCAAACAGTAGAGAGTTCTGATCAGGCCTATGAAGCTGCAAAACTAGTGGGCTGCTTCCAGGCATTACTGAGTGACTTCCCCATTCGGGGTCTGCATACTACCCTACCAGATTTCCTCCATGTTCCCGTAAGGTATCAGCAATTTCTAGCCGCTTTGAGAAGGTCTTCAGGGGAGAAAAAACTACAAGCGAAAGAAGCTATCGGGGCAATTGAGACCTACCATGAGTTCATCCTGAATGATCCCGTTTATCAGAATGAGGAATTTCTACCTTTAAGGGTTACTCATAATGACACCAAGATCAATAATGCCCTGCTGGACACAAAGACTCACACAGGCTTGTGTATGATAGACCTGGATACCGTCATGCCAGGCTATTCTATCCATGATTTTGGAGATATGATCAGGACCTTCTGTAGTCCAGTAGATGAGAATAGTAAAGAGCTTGAGAGAATAGCCATCAGGATGCCCATATTTGAAGCTCTTTGTAAGGGATATCTGGAAGAAGCAGGTGGATTTCTTACGGATAGGGAAAAAGAAAACCTCCTTCATGGTGGAAAGCAAATGATCCTGATAACGGCTATCCGTTTTCTGACAGACTTTCTAGCAGGAGATGTGTACTACCGCACCTATTATAAGGGACAAAACCTCGATAGGGCCAGAAACCAGCTTACTTTATTGGAGAAAGTTCATCAGCAGGAAGTCGAACTACAGAAAATCATCAAGCAGTATAGCTGATCTAGATCCTAGATTTCTTTCCCTTACTCTTCTTTTTAACAGGTTCCTTAGGCTCTTCTTCGGGAGCGGGCTCTCCAATATTAGGGAAGGCCAGGTCAGAACTGGTATAGGAAGTTCCAAAGGTAAGGTGGCCATAGTACACCTGAGAGATAGCACTAATCACCTGATCTTTGGTTAATTCTTTGAGGGGGTGAATATAGGCTACCCACATGAC
>JBCDBC010001087.1:0-2478 GCA_039184535.1 Bacteroidota bacterium
AGGCTAATGCAGCATAAGATATGTAGAAGATGAAACATCCTTATCATGAAAGACTATCCTAAAATGTCTACAAATGTATGAATTTCAATGATTTACTTACTCAAAATGTAATGAGTAGGCATAAATTTTCATTGCAAGGGCATAAGTACTGCCTTAACTGGTAGATTAGTACGAAACCAGAAAAGAAAAATATACCCTTTTATGTAAAATTTTGGCAAAAGGTGCCCGAAATCAGTCGATTTCGGGCCTTTTGTGTGTGATTTGTCCTTGTTAAGGGGTGGTTTTCCGCAAAAATCAGGTAATTCTCCTTATCTCTACGGGATGTAAGATATTTGGGTTAAATGTCAAATTGAATGCCCTGAGCTAAGGGAAGATCATCTGACCAATTTATGGTATTCGTCTGCCTACGCATATAAGCCTTCCAGGAATCCGAACCACTTTCTCTACCTCCTCCCGTTTCTTTCTCTCCTCCAAATGCGCCTCCGATCTCTGCTCCGGAAGTACCTATGTTTACATTGGCAATTCCACAGTCAGAACCTAGCAAACTCAGGAAGCGCTCGGACTCCTTCATATTCTCCGTAAAAATAGCTGAAGAAAGGCCCTGAGGAACCTGATTATTAATCTGGATAGCTTCCTCTAGCGAGCTATACTTCATCAGATACAGGATGGGTGCAAATGTCTCATGCTGAACTACTGGCGCATGAGCATCTATTTCTACTAGGGCAGGCTTCACGTAAGTACCTGTCCCAAATCCTTCTCCTTCCATGATCTCGCCACCTGTCAGTACGGTACCACCTTGCTCCTTAGCCTGTGCCAGAGAATTCTGCATATTGGCTACGGCGTCTTTGTCGATTAGTGGTCCTATCAGCGTAGAGGCATCCATAGGATTCCCAATTCTGCCAGACAGGGACTCATAAGCCTTGCTGATCTTGGCTACAAACTCATCATAAATAGCTTCATCTATGATCAGTCGGCGGGTAGAAGTACAACGCTGACCGCAGGTACCTACGGCACCAAAAATGACTGCCGGGATGGCCAGTTTCAGGTTGGCATATCTGGAAAGAATGATGGCATTATTTCCTCCCAACTCTAAAAGGCTTTTACCTAAACGCTTCCCAACAGTCTCCGCTACAGATTTTCCCATTCTGGTGGACCCGGTAGCTGATACCAGAGGTACGCGTGTATCCTCAGCCATTTTCTGACCTATAGCTCTATTTCCTATCACCAACCCAAAGACACCCGGAGGAACATTATTCTCTTCCAGTACTTCAGTAATGATATTCATACAGGCAACTGCCGTCAATGGCGTTTTCTCACTGGGCTTCCATATGCTGACGTTTCCACACACAGCGGCTATCATGGCGTTCCATGACCAAACTGTCACCGGGAAATTGAAAGCTGAGATGATTCCCACTACGCCTAGTGGATGCCACTGTTCATACATTCTGTGATGTGGGCGCTCAGAGTGCATACTCAGACCATATAACTGTCTGGATAAACCCACAGCAAAATCGCAGATGTCTATCATCTCCTGAACCTCTCCTAGCCCTTCCTGATAAATCTTGCCCATCTCCAGGGTGACCAGTTTTCCCAGGTCTTCTTTGTGCTTTCTAAGGGCGTTCCCTATTTGTCTGACTATTTCTCCTCTTTTGGGAGCAGGAACATCTCTCCAGTAGGCATAGGCCTCCTGAGCCTTTCCAATTAAGTCTTCATAAGCTGCCTCATCAGCATAGTTTACGGATCCCAGATAACTTCCATCTGAAGCGGCATGGATGGTATGAGGAGCTTCCGAAGGAAATATTCCCTTCAGTCCGTCATGGGTAACGGGATTTATGTCTTTTAGCCCTAAGGCTGTTTTTACATCTGTATATGTACTCGACTGAGTGGTAGTAGGCATATTATTCCTTTGATTTAACGATGACACCAGTAGCTTCGAAAGCTATATTGATCTCAGGCTCCGTAATGGTTTTTTCGGCTTCTTCCTGAGACATTCCTCCATCTACAGCATAGTGTCTTAACACCTCAACAGAAGTTGTATCCACAAATGCTTTCCCTTCTACAATGGCGTTGTTTCCGGCAGAACTTGTAGGGACAAAGAAGGCATAGTCCTTAAAGGTAATTCTCATGCTTTTGCCATCAGGTAGGTTCATGCTCATCCAGCAACCCTTAGCCTGGCAGCAAGCCTCAATTTTTCCGCTTAGCTTAATGTTAGAAAGGTCTTGTCCGGCTTCTACCAGAGAAGAAACTTCAGTTGCAGGAACAGCCCCTTCTCCAGAGATTCTCTGACCGTGGAAAGACATGCTCCCATCAGCTGACACACTATCGGCTGGGACTTCCTGAGAATAAGCAAAATAGGACAGGGTAAATGCTAGTGTTAGCAATAGATATTTTTTCATAACAATCACGATAAATTTAATTACAGGAGTATCTCTAATATGAGAAATTGGAGCATAAAAATGTAGGATTTATCCAGGGATA
>JBCDBC010001088.1:0-2476 GCA_039184535.1 Bacteroidota bacterium
GCTTGTCCTCCAGACGTTTGTACACCGCTTGCTGGTGCTTGGGGAAGAAAGCGGAGTGAGTCTTATTAAGGATACTGTCTTTAGATGGAAAAATTTCGTTGCTCATCTGTATTCTTTATATGCTAGCCGAGATGATGATTACTTATAAGCAAAATACGCCTCAATTTGCAACTTGAAAAAGTTTATAACAAGGGAATAGCTTCTAATAAAGCATTTCCTGAATATGTGGCTTTTTCATAGGAACCCGATGAAAGAAAAATGGTTTTACATCCTGCTGCTAAACCCGCATCTACATCAGTAATTTTATCGCCTATCATCCAGGAGTGATTCAAATCAATATGGTGTTTGGCTGCGGCTTTCTCAATCATTAATGGAGAAGGCTTTCTGCAGAGACAGTAAGATCCGTGTTTAGGATGATGAGGACAGAAAAATATATCTAGTATGTGAATCCCTGCTGCCGCTAACTTGGCTATTAAAGCCTGATGGAAGGTCTCCACATCTTCTTTTTGATACATGCCCCTAGCTATTCCACTTTGGTTAGTGATGATGATGAAAATATATTTCTCCTTCAGTAGGTGTAAGAATGGGATGATCTCTTCTCTGAGAATCAGGTCTTCCTTTCGCCAAACATACCCGCTGTCAACGTTAATAACTCCGTCTCTATCCAGAAATAGGGCTTTTTTACGTGGGTTCATGCCACAATTCTTGTCAATATAAGGGTATGAAGATACATTAAAAGCAATGGATAAGCATAGGTTTGTCTTCTGCAGAATTATGCTGAGAAAAATAAAAATATGTGTAATTTGACTTCCAATAAGCCATGGGAATTTAGGTTAAGTTATAAGTATCTATCGCCCAACAGATTCCAGATACGAAAGAAGATCTTTAAATAATGATCACAAGAAGGCAGATTCGATCAAAAGTAATGCAGGCTGTTTATGCATGTATTACCTCAGGACAAAAACCTGAGGAAGTATATGAGATTATTCTCAAGGAGATGGAAGATGAGGTAGTCAGTCTTGAACAGAAGAAAAAACTCTCCGGGGATGCTAAACTGCTCAACTCCCTTTACTATGACTCCATGCAGAATGCGGAGCAGTATGACGAGTTGATTAAAAGTAAAGCTGAGAATTGGGAGTTAGAGAGAATAGCTAGAATAGATAGAATTCTCATGCATATGGCTATCTGCGAGATGCTCAACTTTGAAGAGATTCCTATCAAGGTAACCATCAACGAATACCTGGAACTGGCCAAAACCTACAGCACGCCTAAAAGCAGTAAATTTATCAATGGTATTCTGGATAGCCTTTATAATGATTTCCGTAAAAGCGGGAGAATTATCAAAAGAGGTAGAGGCTTAATAGATCATTCAGGAGCCGGCCAAAAATCCACATCAGATAATTAATTTTCCTCATGGCAGTAGTAACCCTTATTCCCGGAGACGGGATAGGCCCTGAAATTACAGAAGCAGTAATAAACATCTTTGATGCAGCGGGGGCAGATGTGGAATTTGAAGAACAGCAAGCGGGGCTAACAGCCTTAAGAGAAAGCGGAGATCTCATTCCGCCAGTATTGGTAGAATCTGTTAAGAGAAATAAGGTAGCCTTAAAAGGGCCGCTGACCACCCCGGTTGGAGAGGGGTTCAGAAGTATCAATGTTACCCTTCGGCAGATGTTTGACCTGTTTCAGAATGTCAGACCTTGTCGCTCCATAGAGGGGCTTCCAAGTAAGTTTTCTGATATAGATTTGGTTCTGTTTCGGGAGAATACGGAGGGGATGTACTCTGGCTTTGAGATTTATGATGAGAAAAACCAGATAGCAGACGCCATTGCCCGGATTACCAGGGATGGATCAGAGCGCATCATCAGAGCTGCCTTTGAATATGCCAGAGCTAACAATAGAAAAAAGGTAACCATTATTCATAAAGCAAACATCATGAAACAGTCCAGTGGACTGTTCCTGAAAGTGGGGATGGAGGTAGCAGAAGACTATCCTGATATTAAAGCTGAGGAAAGGATCATTGACAATATGAGTATGCAGTTGGTGATGTATCCACAGAGATATGATGTGATGGTAACCACCAACTTGTTTGGAGACATATTATCAGACTTAGCTGCCGGACTGGTAGGAGGACTGGGCCTGGTACCCGGCGCTAATTTGGGCAAGGATATTGCCATATTTGAAGCGGTACATGGAAGTGCGCCTGACATTGCAGGTCAAAATAAAGCGAACCCTTCAGCCTTCTTACAATCAGCTATTATGATGTTGAGATATCTCAGACAAATGGACACGGCGGACAAGATTGAGAAGGCTTTATTTGCTGTTTTAGCTGATCAGGAAAAAAGAACAGCAGATTTGGGGGGGAAATCAAACACTCAGGAGTTTAGTTCGTATGTTATAGATGCACTGGTTTAAGAAACATAGTCAGAATTTTATTGTTAATTTGTAGAATAAATCCTCTAATCGATAACATTAA
>JBCDBC010001089.1:0-2474 GCA_039184535.1 Bacteroidota bacterium
CAGGTACTTAATGAAATCAGGGTGGGTCATGCCTGTAGATTATTAATGGAAGGAGAGCAGACGATAACAGAGATTTGCTATCAAAGTGGGTTTCATAGTCTTTCCTATTTCAACCGTCGATTTAAGCTCATCATGAAGATGTCTCCCCGTACCTATAAGGAGAAATTTAGCCTTTGATTCACCATTCTGAAGGCTGTAGGTTTTCTTCCTGAGAGAAACATTTTTCTATTCTGACAAAATTGGAAATGATCAAATATGGTATAAATATCTGATTATAAGTGTTTTGTGTTTGGTGGCATTTAGCTTGAATAAGTGGAATTACTTTGTTCAACCTAATAATCATTTGGCGATGACCATTACACTAAACCTGATTATGAACTGGCTTATCCTAGGAGCCTCGGTAGCTTCAGTAGCATATTTACTCCCCTTTGTCTATGTCCGCAATTTTGGAAATGCTCTAGGGGTAGGCATTCTCGTTTCCCTCTTCAATGCTGGTATTTTATGGGGGCTCCAACAACTTGGGGTAAGCCTGAATGTAGGATATCTCACCATAGCTAACCTTATTCTCACAACAATATCTGTCCTTCTTTCTGACAAAATCATGAAAGGCTTTAGAGTGAGACACAACTGGGGCGCAATTGCATTTGGATTGCTGGTGATACTCCTGAATCTGGGAATCCATCATTTTCTGGGACTATTAGGGATCTCACTTTAATCATAAAGAATAGACTTTGTCATGAGAAAGAATCTAACGTTTACCTCTTGCTGCTTGCTTTTGTTCAGCTTAACCACTTTATCCGTTTCTGCTCAGAATACTTCCATCGGGATTAAGCTAGGTCCGGCTATCACAGGACTCTCAGACTTTGAAAGTGGGAGAGTAAAAATGGGCGCCAGAGTAGGGGGATTCCTCACCTACAGTATCTCGCAGAAATTTGGAATAGGAGGAGAGTTAAACCTCGTCAGGAAAGGAGCGGTTTCCAGAAATGGGGAGCAAATTAGCCTAGATTATGTGGAAGTCCCGCTACTTGCCAAGTTCTTCTTTGGAAAGGGAGGATTCAGGCCTAAGGTATTTGTGGGCCCTTACGCAGGATATTTAATCCAGGCGCAAGTGAACGAGGAAAAGCAGGACAACTACCTAACTGAAGACTATGGGGTAATCATAGGTGCAGGATTTCATCAGCGTTTAAGAAAAAGGAAGTGGTTCTATTTTGATATTCGCTATGGATATGGATTAGCGGATATCCTTCCAGGAACTACCTATTCGAATAGAGACATAGCGGTGAGCATGGGCGTGAGTTTTCCGCTGGATGGCTGGATAGAACTATAAGTTTTTGTAAGCCAACTATATTGGGCCCTTTTTCCAACTCATTGTGGAGAGGGGCCTTTTCTTATTTCTATATTTTTTTTAATTCTCATTAATATTTTCTCTTCTCCTGTCGATTCTATTCTCGAATCAACATTCTCCCTTCAGTGGTGAAATAAGAATTCTCTGCCTAGGTGGTACCTAGTGCAGATTTGTCCCATTTTCAACACAATTGTCCTAATGAGTACGACTTCCTTACCTAAAGAAAAAACGACCCAGAAGGTGGTCCAGAGCGTTTCTAAGGAGCTAGATGAGTTTATACTTTGGCATAAAAAGCTACATTACGAGCTTTCAGATACAAAACTCCCCAAGGAAAAGCAGCAAGCCTACTTGGATAATATCTTGTTTACTAAAAACTGGGAGTATCACCAGATGATAAATGAGCTGGGAGAAAAAACAGTCCATTATTCTCCTGATGAGTTAGGATTGGTATTCAACTATTTGGTGGACAATGGCCTGCAAAGGCTGTTAATGGATGCCCCTTATTGGTATCACAGTATTTTCAAGCCCAGAGGATATGCAGGGGATGCTGAGATGATGGGCCTTATTTACAGGGATGAGTATGAGGGGCCTGATCTATTCTCCATGCTGATGCATAAGATTGGACTGGATTGCGCTGCATGTATATCTATTAGAAACAGGAAAAATCTGTTGCTGGATTCTTTTACAGAATTTGCTGGAGGGAAGGTATTGAGTCTGGCTGCCGGGCCTGCCAAGGAGATAGAAGATTACCTGGAGGTCTATCCTGATATTGATTTCTTGGCGCTGGATCATGACATAGAAACCCTGAAAAATGCCAAAAAGAAGTACATAGATATTCCTTATGGGATCATCAATGCCTTCCACCTGATTAAAGGACATTCCCAGTACTTAATTCCACGTCCACAATTATTGGGAAGCTGTAATCCTAAAAAAGATACAAAGGGTTTAAGAAGACTTCTTCTTCCTTTCAAGTATCAGGTGAAAAAACTCAAACCGCAGAGCTACGATATGGTCTACTCTGCAGGGCTGTATGACTACATAGAAACATTCGAGGATAAAAAGGAGAAGGGGAGTATTGCGCTAACAACTAGGCTATTTGAGCTAGTAAAGCCTGGCGGGAGAATGGTCA
>JBCDBC010001090.1:0-2467 GCA_039184535.1 Bacteroidota bacterium
ATGTTCTCTCTGGAAACATAGAATAGTAACAAAATACAATCCTTCCTGAGCGTAGTAATATCCCTCAAGTCTAATACTTCTCCTTTTATGTTTTTCAGGATTGTATTTCATGTGCTGTAAACTCTTTCCTTATTCTCACAATCAGCTGATTTATGACCCATATTCTAGTAAGGGCGAAACATTTTTCTAGCTACCCTCCATATCTGTTCCAGCGAGAAAAATATTTATTCCTGAGCTCATTTCACTAAACCTTTCCCACCCTCTTTTGAAGGTAATAGGGCCTGGTCTCACTTTGGGTTTACCTGCTTTCCATCCTCCTATCCTAGCAATTATCCAAGCTGCCCATTGAAGCTGTTCTTTTGAGTAGGGATTTTGTAGTCTTTGAGTAGTCCCCTCGTACTTTTTACAGAGAATCTTCAGAAACTTAATTTGTAGCGGGGTAAAAACCCATTTGGCAGGGAGTTGCTTTTCGGTCTTCATACTAAGATTGAGTTGGAGAATCCTAAAAGCTGCTTCAATAGCAATCACTCCCATCCTTACAATGGCTTCTCCATATTCATGATCTAATTGATCTAACTGAAGACCTTGGCTCTTGAGTAAACGAAAGAGTTGTTCAATGTGCCATCTTTGTTTGTACCATTGAATGACCTTAAGAGCATCTTTAGGAGAATCAATAGGATGTGAGCTTAATAATATCCACCGAATAGGCTTTTCCCTCCCTACTTCTACCGCTTGTAAAGCGTATATGGGTATAGTAGGAGGATATTGCAGAATCCCTGATGAGTGGGCCTTAGGTGTACGTTTTAGGGTAATAGCTCCATATTGTAAGGCAAAATGAACTTTCCTGGCTTTACCAGATAAGTCTGATCTGATATCCACCTCACATTCTCCTGCAATGGGCTGTTCATCCAGAAAGGCTCGAAGTTTTCCAGTGGACTCACTAATATTCCTGTCGTGCTGAGAGCGGATAACCATGTCTAAACCAGCTGCTTTCCACTGGCAAATGGCTTCATAAATATCCGCTTCCCTATCCGCAACTACTGTTAATTGGGCAGAACTCCCTATCCGCTTAGCACTTTGTAGGGCGCCATCTATCCAACGAAAGGAAGACTTCTTCTCAATCGGGATAGATTCCCCCTTTCGGTCATTATAACGTTTTATCTCCTCCGCTTTATGCCACAATTGTAGATCACTAATACCTACTGGAAAATTCCGCTGCGCATCTATAGCTAAGGTCGGATGCATTAAATACCCAAAATATTTATCTCCATAATTCCCTGTGGAACCAAGACCTTTAGCCTCTCGGACTCGCTTTCGAAGGGAGGTATAGTTTATCAGCCTAGTATCTTCAACCAACAGAATATGTTCACTTTCCTGCCATGCCTGACTTTGGTTGATCATCTCATAAATCATCTTGGGGATTTGTAAATTTTTATGTTTTAAGAGCCGATACCAAGCCTTTTGTTCTGCTGAATCTGATGAAAGCTGGTTAATAACCAATGACTGACGAGTATATACTTGTGCTTTTAAACTGGCAAGACGCTTACTCAGGCGGCTATCTCCATAAAAGTCCCCATAATAAAATGGGGTATCTCCTAAACTACGATAAGGATGAAATCCATGGGTACTTAGTTGACCCTCTGGGAGTGTCCCCATTTTTAAGCAAGAGAGTAATTTTTTTCATTGGAATACTTATGGGGGAAGGCTAGAAAGATTTTTCGCCCTTACGGTTAGTTGTCATTATCAGGTAATACTCGGTAAGGCTGTTAGGGTAACGGTACAGGTATAGGTGCCGGGCTTGATATTTTGGTCTAAGAGGCTGGGCGCATTTGCCACGTTTTGATAGGTTCTATCCGCTAGCCTGATCTGAAGGTAAAAACTATTCTCAGAAAAATTTCCTGCATTGCCAGAAGGACCTGGTGTGATAACCGTTTTTTCTCCTTGAGAACTTGTATATATCCCCGTAAAATGATATTTCCAATTGCTAGCTTTCACTAAATCCCACACCTCATACTCCGGGGTAGCAAAGTCCCATCTCTGGCCAGCATCCGCTAGATCCTCCGGCAATACAGCCAGACAATAATTCAGGTTGCTAAGGTCTATTTCATCTCCATCAGCATTGGTAAAAGGAGTGAAACCAATAGCCACTTCAAAATCAGTAGATGAAGCTACCTGGAAGTTTGCGATGGCAGAGGAGCCATTTTGATATCTTTCAAGTGTGGTAAAAGCGAAGTTCATGCTTCCCCCACTCACTATTTTCAACTCAATAGACTGAGCAAAAGAGGCAGAAATATTGATTTCGTCTGACTGGGAAAAAGTGGAAGAAATGCAGAAGACTAGGGAGAAACTTAACATGATTCTCCTCATGGGATAATAGAATTGGTGCTAAATAAGTGAGAGTACCCTCTGAAATCCTATCCTATTCTGAAAAGATACTAACAGAGTAAGGGAGGAGGACATATTCTCC
>JBCDBC010001091.1:0-2464 GCA_039184535.1 Bacteroidota bacterium
GCAGAACGCTGCTCGGCTGTTACCTCATCTGGACTCACATGAAATACCCTGGCTGCTGAAGCTCTGTGGATATCCAAGCCTTGCTGGAAGGCCTCTATCATGGCCTGGTCCTTACTAAGGGCTGCCATGATCCTTAACTCTACCTGAGAATAGTCAGCTGATAGCAGAATGTGTTCATCATCTCTGGGGATGAATCCCTTTCTCACTTCCCGCCCATCCTGCGTTCTGATAGGAATGTTCTGGAGGTTAGGATTAATGGAACTGAGTCGACCCGTTACGGCTACAGATTGAGAGAAGGTCGTATGTACCCTTCCCGTCTTAGGATTAATCAATTTAGGAATGGCATCTACATAGGTGGATTTCAGCTTTTTCAATCCTCTGTAAGCCAAAATATCTGCCGGCAGCTCATGCTTATACGCCAGATCAGAAAGGACCTGTTCGTTGGTTACGTACTGACCTGTCTTGGTTTTCTTGGCACTTCTCCCCTTCCCTAGTTCCAATTTCTCAAAGAGAATTATGCCCAGCTGCTTGGGAGAATTAATATTAAAATTCTCACCCGCTTGCTCGTAAATCCGTTCTTCCAGTTTGGTACTTCTTTCTCCTAATTCTTCAGAATACTCCGCCAGGGCTTTCTCATCTACTCTTACCCCTTCGTACTCCATATCAGACAGAATAGGCATAAGGGGCTGCTCTATCTTCTCAAAGATGAAATTATCCTTTACCAGAGGGGCTAGTTTCTCTTTTAGCTGTAAAGTAATGTCAGCATCTTCTGAGGCATAGTCTACCACCTTTTCAGGCTCTATATCCCGCATACTCAGCTGGTTCTTCCCTTTCTTTCCTATCAGAGTAGTAATGGATACGGGAGAATAATTCAGCATAGTTCTGGCCATGTCATCCATATTATGCTTGGCTTCCGGCCTATTCACATAGTGCGCCAACATGGTATCGAACAGCTCTCCCTGAATCATACAGCCATAGTTGCGCATGACCTGCATGTCATACTTCAGGTTTTGGCCTATTTTCTGGATGGCAGGATTCTCCAATATCCCCTTAAAGCGATCTACTATCTCCTGGGTCTGAGTCTGATCCGCTGGGGTAGGTACGTAGTATCCCTCCCCAGACTTGATAGAAAAAGCGAGACCTACCAGTTCAGCCTGCATAGAGTCCAGAGAAGTAGTCTCTGTATCAAAGCAGCAAAAGCCAGCTTTCTCAATGGCGTTAATTAGCCCTTCTTGCTCTTCTACCGTCTTTACATGGTGATAAGTATGCTCCGTATCTTCCAGGGTTTTGGCACTGAAGGTTACCGCCTCATCTGCGGCAAAGTTTCCTTCTCCTACTACATTCCCGAAAAGGTCCTTAGACTGATCAGGACGCATGGGGTTTAGCTTGGAATTCAGAATGCGATTAGCGGTAGTTTTGAATTCCAGTTCTCCCATCAGCTTAAGCAACTCATCCAGGTCGGCATGTCCTACCTTGAGCTGCTCCATGGACCATTCTATGGGTACATCTATTTTAATGGTAGCCAGCTCTTTGGATAATAGCCCTTGCTCCTTATGGGTGATGACTGACTCACGTACACTCTTCTTGGTGATTTCTTCTGCCCGATCTACGATGGCTTCTACTGAACCAAACTGCTCTAACAGGCTTATAGCTGTCTTATCTCCTACCTTAGGAATACCTGGAATATTATCTACCGCATCTCCCTTGAGTCCCAGAAAATCTATGATCTGCTCTGGCGGTAAACCAAATTTTTCCACGATCTCAGGTGGCCCCAATACATCAAAACCTCCCCCCTTAAATCTGGGCTTGTAGAGAAATACATTCTCCTTCACTAGCTGCGCATAATCCTTATCCGGTGTTACCATGTACACATCACAACTAGCAGGATCTGCCTCTGTAGCTATGGTCCCTACGATGTCATCTGCTTCAAAGCCATCTAGTTCTAAGGCAGGAATGTCTAAACACTTTAACAGCTTGACGGCATAAGGAATACCCGTAGAAAGGTCTTCCGGCATAGCTTCACGCTGGGCCTTATATTCAGGGAACTGAACATGCCTGAAGGTAGGGGCAGAAGTATCAAAGACTACGGCCATATGAGAGGGATCCTCCTTATTGAGGATTTCCAGCAGCGTATTGGTAAATCCAAAAACGGCAGAAGTATTCAGGCCTGATGAGGTAATTCGTGGATTCTTGATAAAGGCAAAATGGGCGCGGTAGAGTAGCGCATAAGCATCCAGCAGAAAAATCTTATTTCTTTCCATGTACGTGATGGGGTCAGTTGGAAGTAATCCCCTCCCTGGAGGGGCTAGGGGTGGGTATATATGTCCTGAACCCACCTCTTAATCTCCTCCCAAGAGGAGACATCTTCTCCTATTAACAAAAGATGTAGAATCCAAATTACACAGCCTTTTGGCCATTCCAAAGTCTTTTCATAAATGCATAAAATTATTCTGAGAGAAGGGAA
>JBCDBC010001092.1:0-2463 GCA_039184535.1 Bacteroidota bacterium
AGCTATAGAAAATTATAACTCACAATCTTAATTTATCATGAAGAAGTTTTACATTTTTGGAGGGATAATGATTGGGCTCGTAGTCTTCCTTTCCCACGATGTTTCCGCACAATCAGAAGCCGGTCCCATAGCTATTTCCGAGTTTGCCGACAGTACAAATGTTAAAGCTGGGGACAATTTCCCACAGCCACTTTTCAGGAATACAGAATACTCCTTAAAGGGTTCTTATGGTAATATAGGCGCTGCCACTTGGGTAAGAGCTTCATATGACATCTACAAGTCAGACTGGTCAGGTCTTGATTATAGTGAGCAGTTCATCATAGCGGATGATACGACAGGGGTTTTAGATGGGTCCATAAATGCTACTTTCCAAATATCAGACTCAGCTGCGCTGACAGCAGATTTACCAGGTGCTTTTCCCATAATTCAGATCAGAGTGAACTATGATCCTGCAGAGGATACGTTTTGGAACATCTTTGTTGAAGTTCAGGATAGTGCCAACCTAACTACTGGAATCAATGGCTTTCTTCCAATTGAAGGGTTAAAGGTATATCCTAATCCAGTAGAGGATAGAAACCTGCACATAGAATCTCCTAAAAACCTACTAAAGAACATTCGTATTCTGGACCTAGCAGGAAAAGAGTTAGTAGTTAACACGAGTATGATAAATGGTATTCTCGACCTCTCAGCTTTGCATACAGGAATGTACCTGGTAAGGATTGAGGAAGAAGAAAAAGTGTCCATCGCAAAGATCATTCTTAAGTAGTATCAATAGCCTACCTCTTACATTATCATCATTGCGTTACCCAGGAGGATTTACTCCTGGGTTTTTTTATCTCTTACATTCAAAAGTGGGTGAAAATGTACCAGCTGGCTTTCCAGGTTTTGGATAGGGTGGCTTTTTTTAAATGCTGCTACTACTTCTTGCTCCTGTTCATTTTGCTTATGGTACTCATACTTTTTGCGCCATTTTTCCATCTCCTCCAGCTTGTTTCCAGCTCCCAATACAAGCATATACCTGTAAATGCTTTCCTGCCTTTCCGGATCTACTTCCAGGGCTTGGAGGAGCAAATCTTCAGCTTGAGGGTAGTTCCCCATTAAGTAGTGAATCTGGCCCATATCTGACAGTAGTATTTGATCTTCAGGATAGCGGATTAAGACTTCTTCCCAAAGTTCTAATGCCTCTTCATATCTTCCTGTAGAAAAGTATACCTTAGCCAGAAAGTATTGGACCTTCGTATGTTGGGGATAGCTGGCCAGCAGAGAAATCAACACCTCTTCAGCTTTTTCCAGACTTCCCATCATGATCCATGTCCTAGCTTGATTCAGCTTAAGTAGTGGATCATCAGGTTGTAAAGAAGAGGCCTTCTGAAAGGCCTGTAAAGCTAGCTGGAAGTTTTCTTCAAATAGAGCAGCAATTCCGTAATCATTCCACCTTTTCCAGTCAGGAATGTTAGATGAATCTAGCCCTACCTTCCTATTTGCAGTAGCGACTTCTGTAATAGGCAGTTTAGGTATTGGAGCTATTTCCCTTTCTCCCAACTCATTTTTTGCAAACGTCAACTCATGGAAACTCTGGGTAAATTTTCTTTGTAATAACCTGGCTGATAGTTGGTAGATCTCTTCTTCAGGGGGCACGTTAAACCTATACCTGATAATCCTGCTATTCCCAGAGGGAATACTTCGATTGTATACTGTGGTGTGCCATTCATGCACGTTTCTTTTATCTATGAGATTACCGTCCTTATCAAGCAGTATGGCATTGAAAAAATGAGCAGTAGAGTCTACATACAGTTGATCATCAAGTAATCCTGAAGCAAGTACTAAATTCCCATTAGCCGATGCAGCCTTCATCTCTAACCACCATTCATTAGAATCATTAGTTCCGGCGGGTAAGGAGTGCCCAGTTTCTTTGTTTGCGACTAAAACCTCTACTCTTACTTCGTCTCCTCCCTTCATCACGGGCAGCTGAACTTCTGGGTCTATCAGTTCTCCGTTTACATGAACCCGAAAAATATCAACAGTTGCTATCTTATTTTTCAGGAAAGCTATGACTGCTTCCACCTGCTCTACATGCCCATTCAGAAATGGAATAGCTGTGTTAGCAGATGCGAATCTATGATTACGCACAAAGCCATTGTCATTCCCTTTATCAGTAGAAGGCACCTTAGACATGTGACAACTCACACAGCTTTCTTTTTCCCGCACATAAAAACTTCTTGGGTGTTTTTGGGAGAATGAGCTGTTATACCATGCATCATATTGATTCTGCCCCCGCTTCCATCTATAATCATTGACAGCGGGAGGTACAGATACCTTATGACAGGAGACACAAAATGCCTCTGTGGTAAGATGGGCATCCATAAATCCTGCAGCATGAGGCTCTGGCTTGGTTTGTATGACGGCTGTTCTTATTTGGGCTACCTCTCCCCAGAATGTCCTTCCCATACTTTCGTATCCGGG
>JBCDBC010001093.1:0-2458 GCA_039184535.1 Bacteroidota bacterium
GGAAGGAATTTCTGAAAATTTCTCCTATTACCCTTTTTTAAAGTGTCTACCTAAACACATCCAGTGCCAGCCTAAAGGTCTGACTATGGCCTTCTACCGTATCAACTAGTCTGAAAGAGTAGCCACCACCTATGCTGACACAAAGAGGAGTATTCAGTTTTTTGCAAAGGCTTAAGACAGTCATATCTCGCCGCCTAAGGCCATCCTTAGTCAGGGAAAGCTTACCGAGCTTATCAGATTCCAGTACGTCCACACCTGCCTGGAAGAAGATAAAGTCAGGTGTGAAATGGGAGAGGATGTGAGTGAGAGAATTCTCAAGCTGATCGAGGTAAGCCTGATCATCCAGTCCACTGTTTAGGGCTATGTCCAGGTTAGAGGTTTCTTTCCTGAAGGGATAGTTGTCTGCACCATGCATGCTGAAAGTAAACACATTCGGGTCATCTTGGAAAATGACAGCATTTCCATTTCCCTGATGTACATCCAGGTCTATGATCAATATGTTCTGGATGTCATGATGTTCCTGAAGATGACGTATACTGATGGCAATATCATTCAGGAGGCAAAATCCTTCTCCATGATCTGGGTAGGCGTGGTGCGTACCCCCAGCTATATTCATACCCAGGCCGTAATCCTTAGCCCAAAGCGCTGCGGAAAGGGTTCCCTGACAACTTCTTCTGGATCTTTCTACCAATCTTTTAGACTGAGGAAAGCCCATTTTTCTGACCTCTCTATCAGTGAGGCTAAGTGTCTTCATTCTCTCCCAGTAGTCTGCGGTATGCACCAGGAGAATATCTTCTTCCGATACTTCCAGGCTTTCTTCTAACATCTCTTCCTGTATACTTCCTTCATACAAGAGTTGCTCCCTGATCAGCTGGTATTTCTGTATGGGAAATCTGTGTCCTTCAGGTAATTCAGGAACGAATCTGTCAGAATGAAAAATCTTGATCATCAAAAGCTAATCACCTACCAGCTTAGTTCTACCTCAAAGCCCGTGTGCTTCCTGATATTGACTACCTGTTGGTTATCAAAGATCAGGTATTGGCCTTTTATGCCATTGAGAACTGCATCAGCCTCCGCTTGTTTGAGGAAATTGATGCTCTTTACCTTTACCGGGAACTGATTTACGGGATAGGAAAGCTCCCAAATCTCGTCATTCTCACTTAGGTACTGTTGAAACTCTTCTGGCACAAGCGAACTCATTTCTCTTTTTCTTTCGAGTAGGTCTACATCAGTGGCCAGTTCGTTTTTGAGCATTCTCTGCCACTGGGTTTTATCAGAGATGTGATTCTTTAAGCTAACCTCTATATCTCCAGCCAGCTTGCGGTAAGGTACTTCTGCCAGAATGATGGCTTTCCAGGCGCCTTGATCTATCCACCTGGTTGGAATTTGGTCTACTCTGGTAACGCCTACCTTGGCTCCACTGGAAATGGCTAAGTAGACGATGTGGGGTTTATTGTGATGTTTCTCTTCCCACTCGGCATCTCTTCCTATTCCCAGGTGTCCTTCACATAATTCCGGCTTGATGATACAGGGAGAATTTTCTGGTGCCTTTAAAAAGTGGTCATAGCAGAACCCTTCTCCATAGGTCTTCTTGAGGCTACGCCCACAAATTTTACAGTAGATCTTACCGGTATGAGTGAGTTTAATGCTTTTCCCGACAAGCTCATTCATCAGAATAGAAGATTCTCCCAGGTCCAGATTGTACTGAACGGGAGAACCGTCTTGCGTTTTCATTTTTTTTAGGACACCTACATGTGTGGGCATAGAAAGAAAGGATTTTGAATAAGAAAGATCATTGAGAAGACTAAAATACGTCAAAGTCTTCAAAACCTTCCAGATTATCGAAATCCAAATCTTTCTCTATGTCTTCGGTTAAGGGTGTTTCCAGGAATACATTATCCTGCTGAAGATCATAGCGTGTCCATTTCATGTCATTGCTCTCCAAGGCATCCATGGAGAAAGCAAATTCAGGGTTGATTTTCTTCAGCTCTCTCAAGGCACGTTCTGCCAGGAGAAAAGTCTTGTCGTTGAGCAAGCAATCTTCGATGAACGTAGGATCATCATTAAATGTAAGTACCACCGATTGGCCTTTGTATTTGCCCTTCGGGAAAACAGTATCCAGCTCAAAAATTTGCATAAGAAAACAACGTTTAGCCAGTTAGAAGAAATCGAATAGTTTAATTGACGACCGAATGTTAGGAATTTTTACCCGGTTTTTCTTCCTGCCTAAAAGAATTTCTCTGCTTAAACATTACATCCTTTCGGACTGAAATTTCACCCAGTATTTCCTGAATTCGGCGAGTAAGTCCGTGTTAATAAAGTCGACATTATTCTCCAATAACAGCTTCCAAACTTCATGCCTTTCAGGACTGGCCCAGAGGCGAACTTGCTTTCCTTCCATGTGAGAATCTGCCACAAGTTTATTCAGTTTTACCAATGCAGAAGGGGGAATTTCTCC
>JBCDBC010001094.1:0-2455 GCA_039184535.1 Bacteroidota bacterium
CCATAATGCTCATAACCACATAACAAATCAGTGTAGCCCATGCACTGGCCATATACCCATATACTGGGATTCCGAAGTAGTTAATAAGGATAGTGATAAGAGCTCCGGTACCTGTGAACCAAATGGCCATCCGGGTCTGTTTAGTAATCTTAAACCAGATGGACATATTAATATACGCCCCATTGAAGACATATGCCAACAGTAATATGGGTATGACGACTATACCCGACCAATATGCTTCATTCACAAAAGTTTTGGTCCCCATTCCTAACGCATTAGGAATCCCAAAGAAGTTGAAAGAGACAATCTCAAAACGAAAACTTCCTACTAGCAGGAATCCTGTTAGAGAAGCAATAATGAAATAGTGGAAGATTCTGGCAAAGGTTTGAGGAGAGTTTTTCTCCCCAGCTTGTTTAAAAAAGAAGGGTTCTACCGCGTACCGAAATGCCTGAGTGGCTAAGTAAATTAAACCTGCCACCTTATAGCTGGCTCCATAAACACCTACCATTTCTGTCCCTGTCAATAATTCTCCCTGAAAGTCCTTTGCTTCATCTCCCCACCATCTGGGCATATATGCCCGATCTAAAGTTTCATTCATAATCCCTGCCAGGCCTGCTATCATCATGAAAAAGGCATAATCTATCATCTCTCGTAGCAAAGCCAGTTCAGGTCTCAAGGAGGTAGGAAGATTTCCCCAAAGTGCCATCAAAAACCTTGCAGCAGAAGCAATCAAATTAGCTACGAATACGTAATTGATTCCCAACTCAAGGAAATAGATAAAAATGATGTTCAGGATGATGGTGATAATGACGTTGGTGACATTGATGGCAGCAAAGCGCAATACCTTTTCTTCATACCTAAGCTTAGCTAATGGCAAGGCTGATAAAGCATCCAACCCAATGATCCCTATGAGAAGTAGGATCAAACTGCCCTCGCCTTCATATCCCAGCAAAGAGGCAATCTGTTCATTTAACAATAAACCAATCAGAAAGAATCCTCCTACTAACAGCAGAATCCAGAAGAAGGCTTGATTGTAGACCTTTTTCACATCTTTGTTGTCTTGAAGAAAGCGAAAAAAGGTAGTCTCCATCCCAAAGGTGAGGATCACATTGGCGAAAGCCATATTCGCATAGAGATTGGTGTAAATCCCATAGACGCCTTTGGGGAAGACATCTGTGTAGAAGGGCGTGAAGAAGAGATTGAGCAGACGGGAAATGATGGTACTCAAGCCATAAATGACTGTTTGTCCAGCAAGTTTTTTCAATACCCCCATGTAATGGCGTTAAATCAGCTACGAAGATAGAACGATTTTGCGGGTTTCCGTTAGTACAAAGGGACTAATTAACTCAAGTTGCTAGTTAGCAACAGTTCATTGAAAAAAAGGAAGGGTTCTCTAGATTAAGAGATCACGACAAATCCTAATCGAGAACCCTATGCTTGATCAAGTACTCGGAATATACGTTTTGATAGATGATATTCTCAAGATTATCGGCCACAAAGAAGATACTCGTACTCAGATGAGTGATGCAGAAGTATTAACGACAGCCTTAGTTTCTACTTACTTCTTTGGCGGTAATCATGCTTCAGCTATGAGTTATCTTTATTCAGAAGGCCATATTCCAGATATGCTCTCTGCCTCCAGGTTTAATCGAAGATTGCATAGAAACTGGGACTTACTCTTTTCGATCTTCTATCTCTTAGCCGATTTGTTCAAGCATAGTAATCAATCAGCTAGTTATTTGGTGGATTCTTTTCCGGTAGCTGTTTGCCATAATATTCGAATCTCGAGGTCTAAGATCCTCACAGGTAAGCAGTTTCGAGGAAAATGCGTCTCTAAACGAACCTACTTCTATGGGTTCAAAGTCTTCCTGATTACTACCCAGGAGGGGCTACCTGTGGAGATGGCCTTTGTGCCAGGAAGTTGGGCGGAAATTAAAGGACTAGAAGCCTTACCCTTAAATCTTCCAAAGGGTAGCCAGCTCTATGGAGATAGTGGATTTACCAACTATCAAATAGAAGATATGGCACAAGAAATTGACCAAATTCAGCTGAATATCTGTAGAAAAAAGAACTCGAAAAGGGGAGATATATACCCCATTTCACTACATAAAATACAGCAGAGGAAATACATCGAATCAACCTTTAGTGTCATTCAAGGTAGATTCCCTAAGAAAATACATGCTGTTTCTATTAATGGATTTATCATAAAGTTGATCTCTTTCATTATTATTCATGGGATCGATCAGCTTTTCAATCAGTAACTAGCAACTTGGATTAATTAAACCGTGAGTTAGGTAAGAAAGGAAAATCTTTTCTCCTACTTACTGTTTTTATTAAATTGTTTCAAACAGAAAAGTTATGCCTGTAACTAAGCTTTCTCAATTGGACATGAATGCTCTTTACACCTATGCGGATTACCTGACATGGGACGTAAAAGAACGACTTGAATTACTCA
>JBCDBC010001095.1:0-2454 GCA_039184535.1 Bacteroidota bacterium
ACAACAGGCTAATCTCTTTAACTTGGAAAGAATTTCTACCCTGGGTACCGATGCAGAAAAAGGAACAGGCCTGGGATTAGTGCTTACCCGAAACTTTGTGGAGAGGATGGGAGGTACCATTAAGGTAAGTAGTAAACCTGGAGAAGGAAGTACCTTCCATATCCTTGTCCCTAATAAGCGAGGAAAATCAACTGTGAAGCGAAAGTTTCTCCACTCTAGCCAAAATTAGGCAATCGGCTGTTTTAATATAAGCATGTTGATCTCCTAACATCTGGTAGAAGTATAAATGGCATCCTGGCTAAGATGTATTCTCATGCCTTAGGGGGGTAAAATAAGGGAAATTTTGTACCCTTGATGCCCAAATCCATCATTTATTATTCTTCAAATCCCTAGTATCTCTTTTTTGCATAAGCAGGTTTTGAGCTTATGAGGTCGACCAAAGGGTATGGGTAAGATGAGCCCAAAGATACGGAGTAGCCTTTTAGCTGACCGGGAGGGAGTTTGTGAGGCTCATGCACATGAGCAGATGGAAGTTCTTGTAGTTCTGGAATCCAGGTGCGGACGTATTCTCCTCTAGAGTCATATCTTTTAGCTTGAGAAACTACATTGAAATATCTGTTTTCTCTTGGATCGTTGCCTATGCCTGCTACATAGTTCCAATTTCCCCAATTACTGCATACATCATAGTCGATCAGTTGGGACTCAAAATACTCCGCTCCTGCTCGCCAATCTAGTTGAAGATCCTTCACCAAAAAGGAGGCTACATTTTGTCTACCGCGGTTAGACATAAATCCTGTCAGCTTAAGTTCTCGCATATTCGCATCGACAAAAGGAATTCCCGTATTCCCCTCAATCCATTTTTCCAGCCTTTCAGGACTTTCGACGGTGTAAGGACGCTCATCTTTTATCCCACCTGGAAAGAATAGAGTATTTTTGTGCTTCTTAGCTACATATTTAAAGTAGTCCCTCCAGATCAATTCGAAAATCAACCAGTAAGTAGAGCTGTTCTTGACCCTTAGGTTCTCATATCTTTTGACTTCGTGGTAAATCTTCCTGGGAGAGATACACCCGTGGGCTAGCCAGGGAGAGAATTTGGAAGAATAATTCTCCCCAAGTAGGCCATTTCGAGTCTCTTTATAAGATCGGAGAGAATCTGATTCCCAGAAATAATTGTGGAGTCTGTTGAATGCAGCTGTTTCTCCCCCTTTAAAAGAAAGGACTGATCTGCTATTGGGAAGTAAGCTAGGCGTCTGCAGATACCCTATAGCAGCTATATCAGTATCAGGAATAGAGGGACTGGATATGTTTTCAGGCGTAGGAATTAGTTCTCTAGGAGAGGAAAGCTTTTCTACCTGCTTTCTGAACTGAGTGAATATCTCTGGCAGAGCAGAAACAGGCATGGGAAGGTCATCAATATGGTAAAGTGTGCTACCCCAGTATCCTTCAAAATTTACTCCTATTTGGAATAGCTTTTCCTCCAGGGCGTCTTCTACTGAAGTTTCTTCCTGGGTAATTTCTTTATGATAAAAAACAGCCTTTGCCTGATATTCCTTTGCTAAGGAAGGGAGTATCTCTTCAGGTTTTCCTACCTGAATGAGTAGTCCACTGTTCTTTTCCTTTAGCTTAGAGGCAAGGGTTTCAAGGCTCTCAGAAAGAAACTTAGCCCTGTACATGCCTGTCTTTGGAAAGCCGAAAGGCGTCTTTTCAAATTGTCTTGGATCCAGGCAATAGACGGGTACTACCTTTTCACATTGCTCTAGAGCCTTTCCTAAAGCTTCATGATCATGTAGCCTCAAATCATTTCTAAACCAAAGCAAGCCGGTATGATACTGCATACTTTCAAAACTACCTATACGTACAGAAAGTTTAGATAATGGACATAAAATGAAAAAAACATTAGCTTAGGTGTCTACTAACTTTTTTCCATATAATTAATCCTAACCTTAATGCACCTTTCAACTTATTGGCCCAGATACATCCTCACCATCACTTTCTGCATGATGGTGTTCTCATTTGGGTGTAAAACGGAAACAACTTCTGAATCAGCCTGGATGACTGAAGAAGGAGTGATAGCAGATCAAGCTATGGTGGTAAGTGCACACCCATTAGCGAGTGCTGCCGGAGTAGAGATCCTGGAGGCAGGCGGTAATGCTGTTGATGCCGCCATAGCAGTCCAGTATGCCCTGGCAGTAGTTTATCCCGTAGCAGGTAACATCGGAGGGGGAGGATTTATGGTGATCAGAGAAGCAGATGGAAGCCTACATAACCTGGATTATCGTGAAAAAGCTCCCGCTGCTGCCACCAGAGATATGTACCTGGATGAGAATGGGGATGCCGTATCAGAAATGAGCAGGCAGGGGCATCTGGCTTCTGGTGTACCCGGAGCTGTAGCAGGAATGTTTGAAGCCCACAAAAAGCTGGGTTCCCTTCCCATGGAAAAACTTCTTGAGCCAG
>JBCDBC010001096.1:0-2451 GCA_039184535.1 Bacteroidota bacterium
CAGTCTTCTACCGTTTTCACAAGGGGGGACAAAGATTGTGCTCACGTATTTCCCTATAAGTTAAAAGCTTAGTGAAAATAAAGAAATTCCCTAGCCAGACAAATCCGCCCAACCTATTTTTTTCCCCTTTCCACAAACAAAGATTGCAGCTCCTGAAAACTGATCTTACTTCCACAGAGAATGAGGACTACTTTCTTGTCCCTAACGGCTTCTGCCTGTGCCAGACAAGCCGCTATTGTCAGCCCCGCCGCTCCTTCCAATAAGAGTTGTTGATATTGGAGCGTCCAGATTAATGCCTCCCTGATCTTCTCCTCTGGAATGACTAACCATTCATCTACTATGCTTTTGCAGTAAGCATAGGTAATGGCATCTTCTTCTATCCCGCCCGCTGTACCATGCGAAAGGGTAGGTTTGGAGGGAAAGTCCACAATCTTATTTGCCAGAACAGATTGGTACATGATGTCTGAGTTAGCGGGCTGACACCCTATGATTTGAGTATTGGGAGAATGGGTTTTCATATGAGCCCCTATACCTGATATGAGGCCTCCTCCGCCTACACTTACCAGGACGGCTTCTATGTCTTTCAGATCCTGGGTTATTTCCACCCCCAGCGTTCCCTGACCTGCCATGACATCCAGGTCATTATAAGGTGACAGGTAGACCAGCTCTTCCTTTTCGGCAGCATCCTTAGCAGCTTCTTCCGCTTCCAAACCATCCGTACCTATTTTGATGAGTTCTGCTGAGTAGGTAGCCAGCTTTTCCAGCTTGGAATTGGGTGTATTGGCAGGGAGGTAAATGGTGGCATCCATTCCCAGTTCTCGGGCCATATGTGCTACGGCATGCCCATGATTTCCAGTGGAGGCAGTAATGACCCTTTTCTTGTATCCCTGTTGTTTGAGCTTGCTAAGCTTGTAAGCTGCCCCTCTGATTTTGAATGAACCAGTGAGTTGGACATTCTCTAACTTAAGCCAGACTTCTCCGCCAGTGATTTGACTAAGTTTGGGAGAATGAATAAGAGGCGTATGCCATACGTGAGGCTTAATCAGCTGATAAGCTTGTTGGCTTTCCTCAGCCAGCGCACTAAGATTGACGGACATATTATTGCAGTAGTTTAGGGCAATAATACTGTCCATCCCATTTTAATCCTACTATTTGCCTGGTTGAATCCTCTATAAACTGAATAGGGACATAAAGGGGTCTGTAAAAGAAAGTCTTCTCATTTATGGCTTCCAAGGGCATCCAGGGACCATTCATGTCTTTCAGATATAGTCTATCCTGATCGCGCTTCACCATCAGCAGGTAATCGCTCATGACCTCATATTTACCAGAATATGTGTGGGGATCATCAGTCAGAAAATGGCTTTCTTTTCTTTTAGCAGGACTGTTGCCTATCCCTCCTAGTAGCATTTGTCCTACCCCTTCTCCAATGAGCTTTACTGCGTCAGACTGTACATTACTTAATAGAATTACTGTAAATGCTTCCTCTGGAAAAAAAGCCATATAGGCACTATATCCTGGACCTCTACTGTGCTTGGTGTAAGATAGGGTTTCTGATCTGAAGTTGGGTTCCCAGCCTAATTTTTCCAGGGGGATACGTTTCTTGTAAAAAGAGGCAGAATAGGTCTGGTTCCAGGTAAATAAGTCTCCTGCAGTAGCGTAAAATTCCGTAGTCCCAGGCATGAGAAAATGATTTCCATAGGAAGAGAAACTGAGCTTTTGGTTGTTAAAAGCTGGATCGTATCCTGAGGCTAGTTTGTGTTCTCGCTTTCTGGCAAGAAGACTACCTGACTGCTTAAGTGAATGCCTGGAGAACAGAAGTTCTTCTAATAAAGAATTGTATGGCCTTCCTCCAATCATTTCCAGTATATGAGCCAATAACACATAGTTAGAATGGCTCTGTTCATTTTCGAAGCCCGGCTCAAAGAGCAAGTCTTCTTCCTGTATCCACTTCCTGATATCTCTTGGTGTGGTAATGGAGGAAACAGCATTTCTGCTTCCTTTCTGAAACCAGAAATCAGGGATCCCAGACTGATGAAAAATCAGATGTCCTAATTGGATTTTCTCTCCAAAAGGGTGTATACCCGGAGAGAAAACGGAAATAGGAACCTCCAAAGAAAGAGCTCCCTGCAATTCCAACTCATAAGCCAAGGAGGCTGTATAAAACTGGCTTAAGGCCAGCATGGGGAAACAGGTATGTATGGTGTTAGGTACTTTCTTCTGTAGGTCAGCATAGCCAAAGCCTTCCTGAAAGAAGATGTGATCTCCTTTAGCGATAAGAACTGTGCCCGAGAAATCTCCCTCTTTTACAAAGTCCTGAATATAGCTGTAATATGCCTGGGAAGTAAGGGGTTCCGATCTGCTGATTTGTTGAGCCTGTCCATTACCAGAGAATATACTTAGCCCTAGCAGCGCTCCACAAACAGTGGCTTGCATTTTTTTCCTGTAGAGCAG
>JBCDBC010001097.1:0-2443 GCA_039184535.1 Bacteroidota bacterium
CGGATGAATCCACCCCTACAATGGGTCGCTTATGTTTTGAAAGTCAATAAAACTGTGGCTGGATGAGTTAGTTTACCCCAAAAATTAACCCTATATGGCTTCCCTCATTCTGGTTCCCACACCCATCGGTAATTTGGAAGATATTACGCTCAGGGCACTACGTATCCTGAAAGAATCAGACCTGATCACGGCTGAGGATACACGCACTTCCGGGAAGCTGTTGAGTCATTATGAGATTAGCACCCCACTCACCTCCCTCCACCAACACAATGAACACAAAAAAATACCTGCTCTGATCAACCAGATGCTGGAGCAGGACCTGCAGGTAGCCATGATTTCAGATGCAGGAACGCCGGGTATCTCAGATCCAGGATTCCTCTTTGTAAGGGAAGCTATTGCTAAGGACATCAAGGTAGAAACCCTGCCTGGTGCTACTGCATTCGTGCCTGCCCTTGTTAGTAGCGGAATCCCTTGTGAGAAGTTTGTGTTTGAAGGCTTTCTCCCAGTCAAAAAAGGCCGACAAACCCGCCTAAAAGAACTTGAAGAAGAAAAGAGAACCATGATCTTCTATGAGTCGCCCTACAGATTGGAGAAGACCTTGAAAGACTTTTGCCAAACGTTCGGAGAGGAGAGAATGGTAAGCGTAGGAAGAGAATTAACCAAGTTACATGAAGAACACGCCAGAGGGAGCTGCCAGGAAGTATTAGCCCATTTCCAGGGAAAAAAAGTAAAGGGAGAAATTGTCATCATTGTAGCAGGAAAAAACAAGCAAAAAACTTCTACTTCATAAATTGGAAGTTAGGTATGGCCTAAGTTCTCTATATAGGTATAGACGATACTTATTAAGCCGGTACCTATGCAGCTTAGAACCTACTTACTCTTTATTCCCATATTTCTCCTTGCTTGCCAGCAGCAAGACACTACCTCAAGCCCCAAACTCAAGCATGTATTCTTCATAGTCAGTGATGACTTAGCCGCCTATGCCCTGGGAAGTTATGGACAGAAACTCTTCCAAACGCCCAACATTGATAATTTGGCAGCCCAAAGCGTCCTCTTTGAGAATGCCTATGCAAACAGCCCCATGTGTACACCTTCTCGCGCTTCCTTCATTACCGGCAAGTATGCGCATGCTACGGGTGTGGGTTTGCTAAGGTCTCCACTGCCGGACAGTGCGTATACACTGGCGGAACACCTAAAGAAGAGTGGTTTCCAAACGGGTATCTTCGGAAAGAACCATTTCAACAGTGAGCTAAAGCATGGCTTTGATACTGTAGTAGATAGAAGGCAGTACAGAGAATATTTATCTCAGGTTAGCTATCCTAAGCCCGATAGTGGAGTAGGCGTTAGACCTATATGGAAACCCTTTAAGGACCCAGCGAGAATCTGGTTGAATGCTGACGCCAATGCTTCAGGTAAACCCTTTGATCACAGCCAGGCTACCTTTGTGGCAAGAGAGGCGGTGAATTTTTTGAAAGCCCATAAAGATAAGCCTACCTTTTGTATGGCTAGCTTTTTTGAGCCCCACTCTCCCTTCAATTTCTCCAATGAATTTTATGGTACCTATGATGGAGTAGATCCTCCTATTCCTTCTACTTCTTCGGAAGATGATCAGTGGGTACCTGAAATATTTAGGGACATGCCGGATGAGGATCAGAAAGGAATTACTCGTGCCTACCATACCTCTGTCAGATACCTGGACCAGAACGTAGGCTTTATTTTGGATCAATTGGAGGAGATGGGCATAGCTGATGAAACCTTGATTGTCTTTTTTGGGGATCATGGCTACCTACTGGGGCATCATAAGAGATTTGAGAAACACATGATGTGGGAAGAAGCTGTCAGAGTACCTCTTTTGGTTAAGAATGGGTCAGGAGCTAAAAGGATCTTAGATCAGGTAGAACTGGTGGATGTGGTACCTACGGTGCTGGATATGATGGAACTTCCTGTACTAACAGGGGCACAAGGGGAAAGCTTAAGCCCCATCATTTCTGGAGAGCCTCAGGAGAATCCACTGATCTATGCTGAGTACATGGCAGACAATAAAGCTATGGTGAGTGATGGCAGATATAAGTACATCTTTACTTCCGGCAAAAGAGATTTAGGGCAGGGATATGCTACGGGCAATCCCCCTCCGGGAATTCTTCACAGGCTCTATGATCTGGAGAATGACCCCCATGAAACCAAAGACGTTTCTGGTGAACCTAATTATCAACCGGAGCTTGAACGACTACAGGCAGCCCTACTGACATGGTTCAGAGATACACACCCCTTAGCAGGAAGTATGTCATCAGAATTATCACTAGATGAGCAACTAAGCTTGTATTGTGAGCCTCTAGAAGAAGGAGATCCCATGCAGGAGTAAAGATAAGTGGGAGAATATTCTGGTAAGCGTCTCTATTGAACAAAGGATATCATAACTTTCAAATAGAGATACAAATGAAAA
>JBCDBC010001098.1:0-2443 GCA_039184535.1 Bacteroidota bacterium
ACTTTTCTACCGGTTTTTCCAGTTCCACCGATGACGAGATAATTGGTTTGGTTGTTCATTGAATTGGTATTATTGGATTAATAAATTGATTACAGAGATTTGACTTGAGTAAAGATTCCGAGGATGGAGAGCATGAAAGAGATCACAGAGAAGACTGTTCTGATGGTGTGAAGCCTATTCCACTTTCTTTCATACATTTTCCGGAATTCAGCTAGCTTGGTCTCATTCTGTGTAGCCAGGTCCAAGGCTTCCAGGGAATCATTCAGGGGGACATTGCCAAAGACTGTTACGCCAAAGGTTCCCACCAAATAAATGGCTGTAGCAGCCAGGATTAGCCAGAAGCTCAGACCCGTATTCACATGTTGAAAGGTACTTATGGCCAGGGCAATAGGGCTCCCGAAAAAGATCAGGAAGAATGACAGGTTCAGAATCTCACGGTTGATGGATTGCATACTTTCCAGGTAGGTCAGGTCTGCAAGCTTTCGGGTTCCGGGAATGACAGAGACCATCCAGGCGTAAAAGAGTCCTGCGGAAAGGCCTGTCAATACCACTGCGAAAAAGAGGGTTACAGATTTGATTGAGATTTCCATGATTAGTTTATACTTTGAGTTTTAGGATATTCCTCTCTGGTTTTTATCTATCAATTATTTGTTCACAACACGTCTCAGCCATTTTTCAAGCGTTTGGTATTCCTCTTCTGTAAGCTTTATGTCATCCCCTTTGGGCATTCTCCTGAGCACAAATACCTGATGGTGAATTTTCTTTGCATGTTTCTCCATATTCTTCAGGGAGAATACCTTGAAGGGGTTTTGCTTTTTGTGGCAGACGTTGCACTTACTCTTCAACACCTCGTATGCCTGCTGCTTCAGGTCTGCTACAGCCGGAGCTTCATCTCTATGGATTAGGAGCTCCACACCGGTAAAAGCGTTGAACAGGAAATACAGGGAGAAAAGAAGACCGAATGTGAAAAGATGGGTGTGTCTATTTTTCATCTTACTTCTGTTTGTTTGACAGAAGTAAAGGTGGGGGAATTAGCGACGGATTTCTTGACCCCTTAAGCCAATGTTATGACAGTTTGGGCCAAAAGGGTAAAAAGTGGGTTCTTCCAATCAAATGGGGTTGATATTCAGCAGTGTCTTGCCACCCACCATTCAAATGGTGGGCTCATAGGTAAATATGTAGTGCTGCTTTAGTCTTTCTTTGCGACTTGGCGGCTTTGCGTGATGAATTTACTGGATAAAGCCCCCGAGGAGTGACAGTAGTGGAAGCTTTCAGGCTTATTGAGGAGTTCGGAAGTCGAGGGGGGACCGACCGGTCCAGCGTTTAAAGGCACGGCTAAAGGCGCTTTGTTCTGAAAAGCCCGTTTGGAAGGCGATTTCTCCTATGGAGAAAGTAGTGTTCTGTAAGAGTTCTTTTGAGAGCTCTTCCTGGGTTTGCCTGATCAAGTCTCTGAAAGTGATTCCATTTTGCGTTAATCTCCTTTTAAGGGTCCGGCTACTCATGCCCATATGTTCTGCTATCTGCAGTATGCTGGGGATACCGCTAGGTAGCGCATCTTTGAGCAGGCTCTCTACATCAGCTGCTATTTTAATGGAACTGACTTCTATCCCTTTGGTCTCTTCTTCCACGCGCTCTACCAGGAACTGATTGATACTAATGTCAGCCTTAGCTGTACGTTTATCCAGATCCTCTGTGCGATATGCAATGAAATTCTCTGACTGATCAAAGAGAACTGGACATTGAAAAGCTTTCTGATAGTCTTCCATTCCTCGGGGAGGTGCATGCTTGAAAGAAACTTTTACAGGAGAAATAGTGGATTCCGTTATTGCCTGGAGCACTACTACCGTAGCTGAGAAGGTGGCCTCATTTGAGAGTCCTACTCCCCTTCTGTAGGGATCCCGATAAAGGTGAATCTGGGAAACCTCTTCCTTGCGCTCCACTTTGAATACGTAGGTATTGGAAAGGAGCTTAAAATACCTTTCGCTACGCTCGAACATCTCTCTTACCCGGGAAATGGTCTTCCATGAAAGGCCCAGTAGACCATAGTCATCCATCTTCATAGCTTGCCCTACCCTTACAGAGAAACCTGGTCCAATTTGTTCATCTAGCCATTCGTGAAGTTCAAAGAAAGTATCTGCAGGAACTGCTTTAATATCGGGGGAAGGATTTATAGAAATAGGTAAGTGCGAAAAGGCTTCCGGCTTCATCCCCTCATCCAGGGCATGATTAATCATCTTCCGGTACAGGCTGATGGAGATGTATTTCATGGGGCTTTGTGGCTCCACCTAAAATACAAAGTCTAGCTTACTTCAGCTAACAAAAGTGATTTTCAAAAGCATAAACAGGACAACAAAAAAACCGAAGTGCTAAGCACTCCGGTTTTAGTCTCGTAATAGTTGTGTAAGGCTTATGCTTCCTTACCACCTTTCAGGTCATCCTGAAG
>JBCDBC010001099.1:0-2436 GCA_039184535.1 Bacteroidota bacterium
GAGTTTCTTCAATAGAGATACCAGCAGCTATCAGATTACGCTCCAATAACATCGGTAATGGCTTAAATATAGTCGGGATTTTTGGATTAGCCTTTGAATTCAACACCGGCTATAAAAATGAGTTTTCTGGCCTAAACCCCATAGATCCTGTAGGGGAAGCAAATGGAGTCAATAGAAATAGTGATAACATTAGACGACTTACCACCAGCTTCATATTTGGCCCAGCTGTTGACTATGAAACTGATTTTGGTATGTTCAATGTAGGGATCATCTATCACCAAATGCTATCTAACATAAATAAACTAGACAGTTACGGAAATAGTGAAACCATCAAGATTCATTATATAGCATTTGATGTAGGATATTTTTTCTGAGAAACGTATACTAAATTATACACCCCCTCGTTAGCCATACAGACTAATCGTTTATTTTTACGTACACATCCCAATTAGTTTGTACAGTAAATAATACAGAACTTGAATGGCTTACATTTTAATCGTAGATGACGAGGAACAGATTCGCTCTACCCTCCAGGAAATTCTGGAATATGAGGACTACAAAATTGATACCGCCCCTAATGGAATTGAGGCACTTCAAAAGATAGAGAACGAAGCGTATGATGTAGTTCTCTGTGATATCAAGATGCCTAAAATGAATGGGATAGAGGTGTTGGAGAAGGCCATAGAGATGAAGCCGGACCTCCCCTTCGTCATGATTTCCGGCCATGCCGACATAGAGACGGCTGTAGAAGCGACCAAAAAAGGTGCGTATGACTTCCTGGAAAAACCACCAGACCTAAACAGGTTGTTGGTCACCTTAAGAAATGCCATAGACAAGTCTGATCTGGTAACAGAAACCAAGAAACTCAGACGTAAAATCTCCAAAACACGCAAGATCATAGGTACCTCTTCTGTCATGGAGAAGGTACAAGAAACCATATCTCGCGTAGCGCCTACTGACGCACGTGTGCTTATTACGGGTAGCAATGGTACAGGGAAAGAGCTGGTAGCGCGTTGGATACATGAGAAAAGTAATAGAAGTAACGGCCCGCTGGTAGAAGTGAACTGTGCCGCCATCCCCTCAGAGCTGATCGAAAGTGAGCTGTTCGGCCACGAGAAAGGTTCGTTTACAGGTGCCTACAAGCAACGTATTGGGAAATTCGAGCAGGCAAATGGCGGCACCCTTTTCCTGGATGAGATAGGCGATATGAGTCTATCTGCCCAGGCGAAGGTACTTAGGGCCCTTCAAGAGAATAAGATCACCCGCATAGGTAGCGACAAGCAGATCAGCGTAGACGTGCGTATACTCGCGGCGACGAACAAAGACCTCCTCCAGGAAATTGAAGACAACAACTTTCGTGAGGACTTATACCACCGTCTGAGTGTGATCCTCATTCACGTACCTCCCTTGAGAGATAGAAGAGAAGACATCCCCCTCATCGTGAAAGAGTTTCTCAAGGACATAGCGTCAGAATATGGCATAGGAGAGCCTGGTGTGAATGATGATGCCATGAAGGAGCTTCAAAAGCTGGATTGGACAGGGAACGTGAGAGAGCTACATAACGTGGTGGAACGGTTGACCATTCTCTGTAATGGGTCAAGCATCACGGCCCAGGATGTATTGGATTATGCTGTCCCTCAGCGTAAGCGTAATAAGGACGGTTCCATGTACACCAAGTTTGACAAGTTTCAGGAGTTTAAGGACTTTGTAGAGAAGAACTTCATCATCCAGAAATTGGATATGCACAACTGGAATATTTCCAAAACTGCAGAAGTGATGGAAATCCAGCGTAGCCACCTCTACAACAAACTGGAAAAGTACAACATCAAGAGAGAACAATAGATTAATAGTGACTTAGTTGATAGTAGTAGTTAGGATGGGCAGGTGTGAATCTGCCCGTTTTTGTTTAGAGAGAATTTTCATTAGGAACAGATTGGCTCATGACTGAATATTTAAGAGGAAAGTTTCTATAAATAATGAATCAGTTTTACCAAACAGAGGGTAAGATTTTATAACTTACCAAAAAGTTCTGCACACCAATTACAACATTAATTTCGTTATTCTTTAGTAGGGAAAATAGGGAGAATTGAAATACACTAAGTATAGATTATAAAATCGATTCTGAACATTTTATCTAAAGGTAAGAGTGTATTTTTCTTCTATTTTTGGGATCCTGATTAGTAGACGAGTTTTATTTACTGAATGCAATTAATACCTGGTTACTTGTAATTGATCAATGGCAAACAACTAGTGGAATTTCGATTATATTTTGGGTTTTAGGTAGATACTTATACTCCACAGCATGCGTCCCCTAACACTTCTCTTAATGCTATCCATCTGTTTCAATAGTTCCCGAGCTATTGATAGGATAGACAGCTTGTCCCAGGTACTGGCTATTCAGCAAAAAGAAGGGGATGATTTGGGGACTATCATGAC
>JBCDBC010001100.1:0-2434 GCA_039184535.1 Bacteroidota bacterium
GCCAGACAAACTGAGACTACCTTAATTAAGAATTTTGGAAGTGAGATTCCCAAAAATCCATCCTTCCTTTCCTTCATAGGAAATCCTATACCAATAATCTTCCTTCCCATTGACTGTCTCTTTAGCACCTCGCCTGCGGATGTTACAAATGTTTCCTTCATGTAGCGTAAAGAGCACATTGTCCTCTTCCACAACTGGTCTTTGGCGGACGTTGGCATCTGGTACAGTGATATACAACTGGTTATCTGGCAGGTTTTCGAGTATATCCAACTGGTTCTCTGTTTCTGTGAGGGCCGTTCTCACCTGACCTAAGAAGGCAGAAACTGATAAGGCTGAGTTATCCATCATTTGCTGAAGAAGCTCGGCCCTTTCTGTAAGGCTGGATTCCTCCATAGCTCTGTGAAGCATAGAGGCTACGTTCACATCCACCGGGTCTTGACTCAAACTGCTTTCACTCCGGATCCATCCGTCTTTTTCTTTCTCCTTTCCCTGTACTCTTAGCCATCCACTGACATCTGCCTGCTTCATGGCAAAGATTTCTCCCTCTTGATAAGATTCTCCCGTAAAGGTCATCATATCAGGTCTCCGGTAAAGCTCTATGGGGCGTGTAGCTACTGACAGTACTGCTGGATAAGCAAATAAGTATGAGTACACCCAGCCCGTATCCTGATCTGATAATTGCACCTTGATGTACTTTCTACTTTCATCTTCGTTCTCCAGGGTATCCCCAAGGGGAAGTACAGACTCTCCAAAGTATATGGTCGTGAGGTACTTACTACTTCTGTTAGGGCCTTCTCTCAAACCTACCTTGGGCCAAAGACAAATGGCATGCTGGGACATCACCATAGAATCAACTGAAGCCCCGGAAGGAATAGTAAGGGTGCTTTCTTCGCTAGGCTGGTCATTGCAGGCGCAAATTACCAGCCCGACGATCAGGTATATCAGGTAATTTCTCATATTCTCTTCTGTAGGGGGCTAAATATAATCATTTCACCCTAATCCTTGGCCTGAAGCCTTTCCAGACCAGATTTGATATGTATATCTCTCTGTGGGAAAGGAATTTCTATTCTGGCAGTTCTGAAGCGTTTATCTATTTCATAGCGGAGCTGGCTTTTTACTTCTGCTATGAGAAAGGAGTAATTACTCCATACCAGTAGCTCAAACTCCAGGGCCGAGTCCCCAAAGTTGGTAAATCGTACCTTGGGGGCCGGGTTTTTGAGCACTTTATCATTTGACAGCGCACAAGCTAGTAGTACCTCCTTCACCTTTTCCAGGTCAGACCCATAAGCTACCGTTATCTCCACCTTGAAGCGAGTCTCCTCATCATTAAAGCTCAGGTTGACCACATTGGAGGTAGTAAGCTTGGAGTTAGGTACGATGATAGATACTGAATCTGGGGTTTCTACTATGCTACTTCTTAACCCTATAGCTTTCACCTTTCCTTCCAGTCCTGTGGTTTGTATTCTGATGACATCCCCCACTTCTATGGTCCCTTCAAAGAGAATGATGATTCCACTGGCTACATCCAGAAAGGTGGACTGCAAAGCAAACCCAATTCCTACGAAGAGAGCAGCGGTACTGGTAATCAGCAGGCTGGTATCCACATCCAGAGAATTGAGAATGGCAATAACCGCTATGGTGTAGAGAATGTATTTGAAGAGCTGGAGAACGGCATTCCTTCTTCCAGGATCTGCCTGTATACGCTGACCCAGGGAAGTCTTTTCGGTTACTCGCTTGATGAATAGCCAGGCGAAGCGTGTACCTATAAGTATCAGTAAGGCTATGAAAAGATCAGCAGGGGTGAGGTAGTCCTCTCCAAACTTAAAAAGCTCAAAATTGAAGAAATCGCCTAAGTAGGTATTGATGGTTTCCATACGATGTCTGATATGCCACCAATTTCATTCTTTTAGCCATATTTTTCCAGTAGATCGTGCAAATACCCTAAGCTATCTGCATCCTGTATGCCTTTATCGGTGCGCCACTTCAAAATACGGGGAAACCTAAGGGCTATTCCCGATTTATGTCGGGTAGATTTATTGATGCCCTCAAAGCCAATTTCAAATACCAGTTCTGGATTTACACTTCTCACGGGACCAAATCTTTCTCGGGTATTTCGCTTTACCCAGGCATCTACTTTGGCCATTTCGGCATCTGTAAGACCTGAGTAGGCTTTCGCAAAAGGGACCAGCTTTTCTCCATCCCACACAGCGAAGGTATAATCAGAGTAGAGGTTGGCCCTTCTTCCGTGCCCTCTTTGGGCATAGATCATGACGGCATCTACGGTCAGCGGATCTACCTTCCACTTCCACCAATCACCTCTTTTTCTCCCCACCTTATAAGTAGAGTCTTTCCGCTTGAGCATAAGGCCCTCACTGTAATACTCTCTGGCTCTTTCTCTCAACTCGGCCAGTTTTCCCCAGTCTTCATTTTCCAC
>JBCDBC010001101.1:0-2434 GCA_039184535.1 Bacteroidota bacterium
GTATTACCAGTAACCACCAGTCCAGTTCTATTCTGTAAGCATAGCCTTCTAACCAGGATGTCAGCAGGTAGTAAGCTGCGGGAAGCGCAATGACGGCAGCAATCAACAGTAGTTTAAGGAAGTCTGAGGAGAGCAATATCAGAATCTGGGAAGCCGTAGCACCAAGTACCTTTCTGATTCCCACTTCCTTGGTACGCTGAATGATGATGAAGGAAGCCAAGCCAAAGAGTCCCAAACAGGCAATGAAAATGGCTAATCCTGTCAGCACATTAAATACCGTTAAGAAGGTTTTATCAGCGGCGTATAGTTGGTCATACTGATCATCCAGGAAGAAATATTCAAAAGGAGTCCCGAGGAAATTCTTGTCCCATTCTTCCTGAATCTTGTCCATAGTCGTCAGCATATCCTCTGACTGAATTTTAATGGCTGCTAAATCCCAGCCCCATCTTTCTTGCTGAAAGATCATAGGGATATGAGGCTCCTTCACTGAAATTTGGTGGAAGTTCTTCATCACTCCCTTTATGGTGTGTGTATCTCCCCAAAACTCCAGCTGAGTACCAATAGCTTCTTCAGGCGTCTTGTATCCCCACAAACGCGTAGCTTCTTCATTTACCAGTACGTAGCGATTTTCTTCTTCACCTTCTCTCAGATTCTCACTCCCTTCTACCATCTCTATTCCCAGAGTAGAAATAAAATGAGGATCAATGCTATACATATAAAAGGTGTAACTCTCCTCCTTACTGGACCCGAGAGGGAATATTCCACTACTAGAACTCAATTCTTTAGTGGGTTGACCTGGCATAGAACTGGCAAAGGTTACATCCTTTACTTCAGGATAAGCCATCATGGCATTTCTGAAGACATCCTCCCTATTCAGGAGTGAATCTGTGAAGGGAGATCTTACTGCTAAGGTCTGTTCAGGGGATAGGCCTAAGTCTTTCTTCAGCATATGTCTTACCTGCGTGCTGACGGTAAAAGAACCAGCTATAAGAATGACGGCCATGCTAAACTGAAAGATGACCAGGAGCTTTCTCAGTAACTGACCATGATCTCCATGGGTAAACCTCCCTTTTAAAGTAGCTATGGGCTTAAAAGAGGATAAGACTAAGGCCGGATAAATTCCGGAAAGAATGACACTCATTAGGATCAAGCCAAAGAATAATGCCCAGAAGAAGGGACTATTCCAGAATAGCATTCCTTCTGGTATACTCGTCAATGATTTGAACCATGGTAAGGCCAGCAAGACCATCCCTAAAGCCACTATGCCTGCCAGTACGTTCAAGACAGCAGCCTCTATCATAAACTGCCCCCATAACTGAGACTTGTATGAACCTATTACCTTTCTGATCCCTACTTCTCTGGCTCTTTCCAGTGCCTTGGCAGTAGTCATATTCACATAGTTCACACAGGCTATGACGATGATGATCAGTCCTATTATGGCCAGGAAGTTCACCGTTCTGGCATCTCCGTTGGGCTCGGGCTCATAAGTCTTGTGGGAAAGGAGGTGAATATCAGAAATAGGCTGCGAGAGAAAACGATCATTCTCCATTCTCTCTTCTGCCAATAACCTATCATTTACTGCCTCCAACTTTTGCACAAAATGCTCATGGGTTACCCCTTCTGCCAGTTGCACATAGGTATAATCATTATTTCCATTCCAGTCATCGTCTTCATACCCAAAATTTTGGGTAGCGGTGATATAAGAAACTATGGCTTCTATCTTTAGATGGGTAGTAGAAGGACTATTTTTCATGACCCCTACTATATTCATATCTAATTCAGCGTCCCCAAAGGCGATCTTAATGATCTCCCCTACTACGTCTGTCTTATTATATATTTTCTCTGCTAGCCTCTCCGAAATAGTGATTTGAAAAGGCTCGCGTAGGGCAGTTTCTGTATCCCCATGGACCAGTTCTACATGTAGTACATCAAAGACGGAAGAATCTCCAATATAAATCTTATCCTGCCTAAAAGCCCTCCCTTCATGTCGAAACTCACGGGTATCTACCGCGTTCATTCTCACATAATTCACTACCTCTGGTAATTCTTCTTTTAATAAAGGCCCTATGGTTCTATAGGTTTCAGCATCCTGGGTTACTACTTCATCTCCCACATAAGAGTCCATCGTAAGCCTGGCTACCCTATCAGCATGTGGGATATGGGATTCATAACTCTTCTCATACTGTACATACTGGAGAATCAACAAACATGCAGCCATGCCTGTAGCTAATCCTAAGACATTAATGAAAGAGAAGAATTTAAATCTGGAAAGGATTCTGAAAGCGGCTTTGACGTGGTGGAGTAACATAATAGAAGTTTAGGGTAAGGTCTTTGAGTATTGCTCAATTAAAAGTACAGAAATAGAGAACTTAAGGAAGATAAAATAGAGTGAAGGTGAATAATCATGAAATAAGCATGGCTTATTTCTATCTCA
>JBCDBC010001102.1:0-2433 GCA_039184535.1 Bacteroidota bacterium
AATTAAACTTTTCCTGCAACTCCATCAACAGCTCCCTATACAAAGGTTCATTTACCTCTGTGCCGGGAAGTTTCTTGATGCTAGCAGCATAAACCCCAGCTAGCTTATGCCTATAAGGTTTACGTGTTATATAGGCAGCTGCAATCCCTTTCAAGCACCTATGAAACTGATTATGGAAGAAGAGGGAAGGTGACTCTGGCTGCGCATTTAAGAGGGTTTCTGCCTTGGCCAGGCTACGGTTTTCAGTAAGAAAGCGGAATCCCTGAGACCATAAGAAGTTATTGATCTGGTGAATGGCGTAGTCTAACTCATATACATCCCTCACCTTATACCTCTTTCTGGCTTTCCCAAGGAGCTTGGCCTCCGAGATCAATAGCGTATGGCTGTCTTCTTTAAATGAAAGAGAGCTTCGGGTATATGGAAAGACGATGTCTTCTATTTTATCTATTCTCACCCCTAGCTGCACCTCAATGTATACCACATCCTCATAGGTGGTAACATTGAAAAGGCAGTTCTGAAATCCTGCTTGGCCTATTCTCCGGAATTGGCTTTTACCAGGCAAAGGAGAAAATTTTCTATTCCCCATTTCCTCCCCCAATTCTTCCACAAGATACAGCCAGATAAAATCGCTACTTAGGGTCATAGAAAAGACTTAGACGAATAAGTACACAAAAAAACAGAATTATGGAGAAGTTTTTCCATTCCCCATGCATGATTTTGCTATTTTTGGCTATTTATCAGGAATCTGAGATTAAGAAGGTTGTATGGAAGGAAACTTAACTCCTGCACGTATAGTTCAGGAACTTGACAAGTTTATTATAGGGCAGGCAGATGCCAAAAAAGCAGTAGCAATAGCCTTAAGAAACAGATGGCGTAGACTAAAAGCGAGAGATGATATTCAGAAAGAAATCATTCCCAATAATATCATGATGATAGGCCCTACAGGTGTAGGGAAAACAGAGATAGCCAGAAGACTAGCTCAGTTAGCGCAAGCGCCTTTTATTAAAGTAGAAGCCTCGAAATTCACTGAGGTAGGATATGTGGGAAGAGATGTGGAGAGTATGGTGAGAGACTTGGTAGAGCAGTCCATCAGCCTCGTACGGGCAGAACAAAAGGAAACGATTAAGGAGAAAGCACTAGAGAATGCCGAAGAAGCTATTCTGGACATTCTTATACCTCCTATCAAAAGAAAAAAAGATAGGTCCCTACCCACAGACTCTTTCACCGAAAAGAAAGATACTGGAGAAATAGGATATGCTACTGATTATACTGCCGAAGAACTGAATGAACGTACACGCGAGAAATTCCGGCAAAAGATCAAAAATAAGGAGTTAGAAGACAGGAAGATAGAGGTAGAAGTTACCGTACCCTCACATAATGTACAGGTAGTGGGCCCTATGGGGATGGATGGAATGGATGGTCTACAGGATATGCTTAGCGGTATGATGCCCAAGAAAAAGAAGAACCGTAAGATGACGGTGAAGGAGGCCAGAGAATTTCTAACAGATGAGGAGGCACAGAAGCTCATAGACATGGATTCTGTAACCCGTGAAGCCCTGGACAGGGTAGAAAACTCGGGAATTGTCTTCATAGATGAAATTGATAAGGTAGCGGTGTCCAGCTCCTCAAAAGGAGGCCCTGATGTGTCCAGACAAGGGGTGCAGCGGGACTTACTACCCATAGTAGAAGGTACGGTAGTCAATACAAAGCATGGGAGTGTAAAAACGGATCATGTTCTTTTCATAGCAGCAGGGGCTTTCCACGTAGCAAGACCCTCAGATCTCATTCCGGAACTTCAGGGCAGGTTTCCTATTAGGGTAGAACTTAATTCTTTGACTGAAGAAGACTTTGTAAAGATTCTTACTCAGCCTGAGAATGCCCTTACCAAGCAATATCAAGCCCTTCTGGAAAGTGAAGAGGTACATCTAAGCTTTGAGGAAGAAGCCATTCAGGAGATAGCCAGACTGGCCTTTCTGGTAAATCAGGAAGTGGAGAACATAGGTGCCAGAAGACTACATACCATCATGAGTAATCTGCTAAATGATATTCTCTTTGAGGTGCCAGATGTTAATCGCAACACCCATTTTGATATCTCATTGGATTTTGTAAAGGCTACCCTGGACGAGATCGTAACCAAGAAAGACCTAAGCCACTACATACTGTAAATCAAAACTGTTTCTGAAAATAAGGGAGGAGCGATCTTTCCTTTCTTTTCCTTTTCCAGCCCAAAGACACTTAGCTATGGAAACTTTCTCTACCTAGGTTTTGAACATAAGATCTACCTCAAACTTGGGGTACTCTCGCCACTCCCCTTTTTTAAGGTCAGTCAGATTTTCCCAAAACTTTTTGGAAGACTCAAAATCGAATCTATAGTGTCTATCTGTTTCAGCAGGTCCAAAATAGGAAGAATAGAAATCACCCTTTATCCCAAGG
>JBCDBC010001103.1:0-2419 GCA_039184535.1 Bacteroidota bacterium
AACATGACTTTTTATGGGAATAGAGACATTAAAAAGGTAAGACAACCAATTAAAAAACCGTTGCACCTTGTGGGTACAACGGCGAAACAGCCCATGTTCATCGCCAAATAAAGTGGGCACATCTAATAACGTAAAATTCCTTCATCCTTACAAAAATGTATAGCGAAAGTTGGATAATACGTAATAAATTCCTTCATTTGTATAACACTGTAACAATTTATTACAAATGGGAATTAGAGAAAGAAGACAGAGAGAAATTGAAGCGGTAAAAGCACATATATTACAGGCTGCCAGGGACATAGCCCTAAAGAAAGGTTGGCCTACTGTATCCATACGTAAAATTGCGGAGATCATTGAGTACACACCCCCTGTAATATATGAACACTACAAAAACAAGGAAGCAATTTTAGCAGCATTGGAAAGTCTAGGCTTTGAAGAGCTTAAGAAGAAACTGGATGATGCTGCCAGAGAAACCAAAGAAGCTGATAAGCAGTTGAGAGAATTATCTCTGGCTTACTGGAATTTCGCATTTGAGTTCCCGGAACTGTATCAGGTTATGTATAATCTGGAAGGAACCCAGTCCTCCTCCCCTAACCATCAAGCCATACGTGAAAGTGGCAATGCCGTCATAGAAACCCTCCGCTACCTGCATACCTTTCCCGCTCAACGTGAGTCTATCTTTTTCAATTGGTGGTCGCTCGCACACGGATACGTTTCCCTGGTAATGTCAGGCCAACTTCCCGGCATGCAAGACCAGATGAAACAGTACTTCCTGGAAGCTATAGAGAGGTTGCAGGCGGGGATGAGTTAAGTTGGTTGACAGGTGATCACTTATCCATCCGAATCCTTTAATTACTTCCTGGCTACATACATATAATATGCCCCTAGAATAGGTTCTTCATTCTCATCATTAAACCAGCTCTGTATTTCAATATCTCCTGCTTCTAACTCAAAGCTGAAATTCGCTGAAACATCTTCCTCTGCGACTTCCACAAGTTTTGATTCATTCCCTACTGTGAGTTGGGCAGAATGAATAGGGAAACTAACCCCCTTTATAAAGGTACCATCCGTAACCTTCTTTTCTGGAATTCCTTCCCTCAGCCTAAAACCAGACTCTTGTGGCCAACGCCTCAATTCAAATTCATATTCTCCTGCTTCAGCCACCCTTAGGTGCCAAACGCCATTTTCCTTAGGACCATAACGAGTTTGTATCTGTTGGTCCACAAATACATCCAACCATTCACATGCTGATACCAACATGGGATTTTCGTGCTTACTCCCTATGATTACACGCTGTGGTTCATTCACTGTCCCTTTCACCTCATCCCACCAAGCGTCAAGGTGGGCCCTCATCTTAGCCACTACCTCAGGATGTTCGGAGGCAACATCATGATCTTGATGTGGATCAGCCGTGATATCATACAACTCTCTATTCTCTAGTAAACGCCAATTCTTCCATAGGACCCCAGCACCATCTTTCATGGGGATAGCCGGATTCTCTGTGGTATATGTCACCTTAAACATGGGCATCCTGCTATAGTTTATCACCAGCATTCTATCTTCAAGTGCTTCTTTCTCTCCAGTTAAAATGGGGGATAAATTTACCCCATCAAGTCCTTCTGGGATCTCTTGAATGCCTGACATATGAGCCAGTGTGGGAAACAAATCCTGCACATGGCACAACTCATCAATTGTTGCGGGTTGTTTGGACAAATGGGCTGGTGTTTTTATTAGCAGGGGAACTCTATGGCCACCTTCCCAGAGGGTAGTTTTTTTACCTTTCATGCCTGCATTGAAGTAGTCTTGTCCGAAGGTACTCCCATTATCAGTGAGGAAAACAACTATAGTATTATCATCCAGGCCAGATTCTTCCAGGAAGCTTTGAAGCTTGCCCATATTATCATCTATATTGGCCCCCATGGCTAAAAAGCTCACTAGCTCCTTTCTTTTGTCTGCATCAATATTCTCAAAAAGTTTAGGCTGCTTTTCCATTGCCTCCTTTATAGGTCCCCTATAATGATCTGGAACAAAGTGAGGCCAGTGGGCAGCATTTAGAGCCACATAGGTAAAGAAAGGTTTATCTGAATTAGCCATTTCCTGCATCCACTTTATCCCTTCATCAAAAAATACATCTGTACAGTAGCCCGTAACGGTTTCTCTTTGCCCGTTTCGGATATAAGTGTCATCGAAATAGTCATTATCCCAATAATCAGGTAAACTATTTACATGGGAAGATGGGAACCATAAGGCTTCATCAAACCCTCTATCTTCAGGTCTGAAGGGATAATTATCGCCCAAGTGCCATTTTCCGAAAAGCCCCGTAGCATATCCATTCTCGGAAAAAATATCAGCAATAGTGGCTAGCTCCGGCCGCAACAGGGTCCTTCCACTACTCACATTAATGGCGCCATTTCTAAAG
>JBCDBC010001104.1:0-2419 GCA_039184535.1 Bacteroidota bacterium
GGATCATTAACATGCAAATCATACATTTCCCTGATAGGTGAATGAAGGCTGAGAGGATCTACTCCTTCCTCTAGCACTATGTAGGTAGAAGCCCCATAAGTAAGGCCCCAGTTATTTATGTTTTGCCCTATAAAACCTTCATTTTTGGAGAAAGAAATGAGCATAGATGCCGGTAGGTGGGTATTAGAAGGTAAGTCCTCCATAATAGCGGCTACGGTAATGAGTTTATCTTCTTTGTAAGTAAATGTTTTTCCAATAGGATCTTGTACTCCAAAAAACTTCTCTGCTGTTGACCTGGTAAGTACTGCCTGATTGAGTTCGGAAAGAGCTTTCTTCGCATCGCCTTGGAGAATCTGAAAATCAAAAACATTTAAGAGTCCAGAATCCGCCAGAACAATATTGGGTTGAAGAAACCTATTTTTCGGATTGATTTCTATTTGTCGCATTCCTTGAGGATAAGCTATCCCAATAGCTTCAATTTCAGGTCTTCCTTCTTTTAAAGCACCTGCTAAGGGCGTTGGAGCACTATAATCATATTCTTTTTCGCCATTCTCTTCCCAGATCTGATTTACTCTATAAATTCTATCTGCCTTACTATGATAGGTATCATAGCTTAGTTCATGTTTGATAAATAAGCCTATGAGGAGACAAACCGTTATTCCTATGGTAAGTCCTACCAGGTGAAGACCTGTATTTAACTTTTGTCGTTTAAATCTTCTAAATGCGAATCTGAGATTATGAGAAAACATGGCCAGGTTATTTGGTAGTTGAATATGTTTTATGGTTGATAGTCTGAAGGACCTTAGTACATCCCAGACAAACCTCCTTTTGGCGAATCTGAAGCCCTTCTTCTGAGCCCGCTTATCAAACAGCTCATATAGGTCTCCCTGGATTTCTTCCAGAATTTCCGGTCTGCAATACCAGGACAAAAATTTCTCTGCACAAGCAGGAACCTGATTTCTCTTTTTCATGAGAATGATACATTTCCAGCCATCCCAGGGATTTGTCCCCAAAGTTTATTTCGGGTATCCTTCACCTGAGAAAGGGCGTGAATCCCACTTTGTGAAACGGTAAACATCCGCTTCCTGCGTCCGCCCCTTTGCTTGGTAGACTCACTCCAGCGAGAGCTGACAAAGCCCTTACTTTCCAGTCTTCGCAAGGCAGCGTGGATAGCGCTTATGTTCACACTCCTCCCGGTTTGATTCTCAAACTCTTCCATCACCCCTACTCCATAAGCCTCTCCGTTAAGGACAGCAACAATTAGTAGCACAAGTTCTTCGAACTCGCCTAGATATGTTCTTTGCATAATAATTAGGTGTACAAAAGTGAAAGTAATATATATCATTCACTTTTGCAAACTAAATGGAATCAGGCTCATTAAGGTGCTAAGGATTCCCTACGAATGCTTCTCTCTCATCGACAAAAAAACTCATAGCTGCGGGTTAAAACCTACAGCTATGAGTTTTCATCTTCCTTAGGAAAATTTCTTTCTTGATAGAAGAAGCTACTTATGCCGCTCTTCCAGAATCTTGACTACGGCAGCCAGATCAGTCCCTTTTTCTTCCAGGAGAATCATGAGGTGATATAGGAGGTCTGCACATTCATTATGGAATAAGTCCTCATCATTATCCTTGGCCTCTATGATAAGTTCTACAGCTTCCTCTCCTACCTTCTGGGCGATCTTATTAATCCCTCTATTAAAGAGTTTGGTGGTATAAGATCCCTCTTTGGGATTCTTCTTTCTGTCTTCTATCACCTGATCCAGCTTGACCAGGAATTCCAGTTGTGATAATTCCATAACATTCTTTCTCGCGGGGCGAATCTACTGTATCCTCATGAGGATTCCTTCTTCTTGCAGGTAATTTTTCAGTTGTGGGATGGGAATACTCCCAAAGTGAAACACACTGGCAGCCAGAGCCGCATCCGCCTTTCCTTCTGTGAGAACATCCAGAAAGTGCTGTTCCGTTCCAGCACCTCCAGAAGCAATGACTGGTATTTGTACCTCTCGGGAAATGGCTTCTGTAATTTCGAGAGAAAATCCATTCTTGGTTCCATCTGCTGCCATGGAGGTAAGTAGAATTTCTCCTGCTCCACGTGATTCCACTTCCTTGGCCCACTTGATGGCGTCCAGTTCTGTAGGCTTAGTCCCTCCGTGTGTAAATACCTTCCAGCTGCCATCCTCTACCTTATTAGTATCTATGGCTACCACTATACACTGGTTCCCAAATTCAGCGGAAAGCTCATTGACCAGATCTGGATTTCTCACAGCAGCTGAGTTTACACTCACCTTGTCTGCCCCGAACCAGAATGAATATGGGCTGTCGCTACTCCCTGCTTATTGTGCTGCTTGCTGTGTTACTGGGTGCGCCGCCGGCGTTCGCTCAAGCCGAGACGCCTACATTTGCCGTTGACCTCGTTA
>JBCDBC010001105.1:0-2419 GCA_039184535.1 Bacteroidota bacterium
GGTTAGCCTGCCACTACTTCACGCCTCTTACGTATGAAAGCGCTCATCATAGAAGACGAATATCCTGCAGCAGAACGGCTCCAGTTACTCCTACAGAAGGTAAACCATGATATTGAGGTAGTAGGTGTAATCGACAGTATAAAAAGTGCCCTGGCATGGTTTGAAGAGAATACCTTCCCTGATTTGATTTTTTCAGACATCCAGCTGTCTGACGGATTGAGCTTTGAGATATATGACCAAATCCAGGTGAAAAGTCCTATCATCTTTACCACGGCCTATGATGAATACGCTATCAAAGCCTTTAAAGTCAAAAGTATAGACTATTTGCTTAAACCCATCAAACTGACTGACTTATCAGCTGCCTTGGATAAGTTTACAGATATGGTTCCGGCTAAGGCAGAGCCAGGTCTTGATCGTAATCTGAAAGAGGTAATTAGTATGCTGGGAATAACTACCACTCAGAAGTATAAAGACAGATTTCTGGTAAAAGGTAAGGACGTTTTTATTCCCATTTCCATACAAGATATAGCCTACTTTACCACAGCACATGAAAATGTTTATGTAGTTAGAACAGATGGGAAAAAGCATGCTATGGAATTCAACCTGGAACAACTGGAAGAATTGCTAAATCCTGAGTACTTCTTTAGGCTAAACAGACAGTTCATTACCCATGTCCAGGCCATCAAGAGCATACATCCTTATTTTAATGGTAGGCTGACAGTTGAGCTTGCCCATTGCGAGGAAGACAGCATCATTATCAGCCGTGATAAGTCAAAAGTTTTTAGGGCATGGATGGGGGAAGGTGTATAATTTTTACCTAAGTTTACTAATCCTCATTTAACGTCTTCATTATGAGTAAGAGTCTTACTCTTCTTAACGGCTGTTTGTTAATCTTCCTTTTGTTATTTCTCTCTCCACTTCAGGCACAGGAAGAGCCAGGAAGTAAAAAGCTTAGGAAAATTGAGAAAAAGAAAGCCCGGCTTGAGAGAAAGCTTTCCAAGGAACGCTTCCTGCACATAGGCTATGTAGGTACCTGGAACATCATTCAGGATACCAAAATGGCCAGAAATATTTATCAGGGGCCCGGCTTCCGACTTCAGGTTATGGAAAGTGCTCGCTCTGAAAAGGAATTTTTCCAGTGGGGCATTCGTGGAGGAGGCATTATTGGTAATCCACCAAGTGAGGAATCCACCTTGCTGGGGATTTTAGCGGATGGAGGTGTTTCCTACTTACGTAGAATCAGGAAGGATGACCCTAAGAATATCATGTACCTAGGGGCCTATGCTCAGTTTCTGTATGCCTACAGACTAAACAACTCCCTGGGGAACAGCGCCCTGAACTGGGATATGGTGGGTTCTGTAGGTCCTGAGTTCAAGTGGTTAAGGAACATCCGTCTCTTCCGTCAGGATATGCGTCTGGAATATGACTTGAAAGTTCCCTTACTCTCCTATGTTCGTAGATACCCTGGTTTTTCCATAGGCTTTGAAGGAGCTGATAACTTTTTTTCACCCGTAGGTGTATTTACCCAAATCCAATCTCAAATTAGTTTGGTAAAAAGGTTGGGCCGCAGGACTGATAATAAGCTCGCCCTCTCTTACGAGTGGAATTTATATGATTTTCAAGAAGATGATATCCATTCCTTAGGAGTGGCTTATCACGGATTAGGTGTTACTTTATTGATAGACCTCTAATGAGTATCTCAAGAATTTTCCCCGGTATTTTGCTGATTCTTCTTATAGGAACTGTCAGCTGTGAACAGGTATTCCTGGATGAAGCACCTGAAGAGGATCCCGTCAGTATTTTTGAGGAAGCCTGGACCTTTGCAGACCAGGAGTATTCCTTCTTTACTTTTAAGGGTATTGATTGGGATGAAGCTTACAACACGTATAGACCATTAATACAGGAGAATATGTCTGAGGAAGCCTTATTTGGGGTGATGGCAGATATGCTCTTTGAGTTAAGGGACGGACACGTAAATCTGAGATCTCCCTTTAACCTCTCTAGAAACTGGGAGTGGTATTTAAATTCTCCAGAGAACTTTAATGCATCTAATCTTGAAAGGACTTATTTCCAGCAAAATCAGCAGTTTGTCGGATCTCTTGTCATATGGGAGTTTGCAGATGTGGGCTATATCAGATATGGCTCCTTTAGCAGCCCTCTGGCTGATGATGACATAGACTTGGTGATCAACAAATTCCAGGATAAGAAAGGGATCATCTTTGATGTGAGAAATAATGGAGGGGGATCATTATCTAATGTATTCCGTCTTGTGAGAAGGTTTACAGATGTTACCCGTACTCTGGCTGCCCAGCGGGAGAAAAATGGACCTGGGAGAAATGACTTTTCTCAATGGGCGGGATATTCCATTTCTCCGGAGGGCCCACTGCAGTACACAAAACCTGTCATCGTTCTAACCAAC
>JBCDBC010001106.1:0-2411 GCA_039184535.1 Bacteroidota bacterium
ATCTGGTCTTCTTCATATAACTCCATGAAACTCTCATCCAGGAAGTCATACTCAAATGGCTTATTGGGGTATACCTCATTCCACTCATTTTGGGCAAAGGAAATCACCTCTCCAAGCTCGCTGGTTTTATCCAACTTAAATCTTAGATGAACCTGACTGTTAGATTCATTTGGCAAAAAGGCGATGGCAGATATTTGCTCGTAGAGGGACTGTTGGTGGAAGTCTCTAACTACCCCTATTACCCTTCGAGTCCTGGGGTTTTCAGGATCGGCCCTGCTGAATTTTTTCCCTATGGGTTCAGTCCAGCCCATACGTTTCACCATAGCTTCATTGACGATTACTGCCTGGGTAGAATCCGTACTAAATGACAGGTCAAAGTTTCTCCCTTTGACGAACTTAATCCCCATGGAAGGGAAGTAGTCAAAATCTACCGAATACATATCTACCGCATACTCATCCATGACGCCCTGGCTGTCTTCCACACTCATGAGGTTTTTTCCATTTCCTCCTCCTGGTGTTGAGCTAGCAGATGAGACCGATTCTATTCGTGGATCTTGTACTAGTCTATCTCTTAAGACCGGAAATTTCTCTTGGTCTTCTTCTCCTGGAATTTCAAAGTGCATAATCTGGTCTTTGTCAAAGCCAAGGTGTTTACCACTCAGGTAATTCATCTGGTCATAAATGATGCCTGTACCTATAATCATGAAGATGGTGATGGCAAACTGTAGAGTAACAAGAGAGATTCGAAGTTTGGGGTTACCTGTTCCTTTAGCAAGGCTCCCTTTTAGCACTTTGACGGGTCTAAAACCAGATAGATAAAGGGCTGGGTAGCTACCTCCTAAAATACCTGTAACCAGAATGATGCCCAGAGCGCCCAATATCACCTGCGGTGTCCAAAGAAGGTCTCTGGAAAGTGTTATGCCAAAGCTAGTATTAAAGATAGGCAGCAGTAAAAGTACCAGGATATAGGAGAGAGTGATAGCTACTAAAGTAAAGAGAATGGATTCTGTCAGAAACTGTAGGACCAATTGCCATCTTCCAGATCCCAGTACCTTTCTAACCCCTACTTCCATGGCGCGCTTTGTGGCTTGAGAAGTACTGAGGTTCATATAATTAATACAGGCTATGAGCATCATGAAGAGCCCAATAGCGCCAAAAATATAGAGGAAAGCGATGTTCCCCACTGGCTCTGGTTCACCTAAGAAAGTGGAATGTAAGTGGATATCCTGAACATTAAGTGCTTTGTATGCAACCGTCATTTCAAAAGGATCAAAAATAGGTGCTACATGCTGATCTATGATGGTCTGAAGTTTTTCTATAAAGGCTTCAGTATCATGGTTTTCTTTCAGAAGAACATAAGAGTAAAGCCAAAATTCCCCCCAGGTATCTGGGCCCAGATTACGCCAGTCTTCCTGGTTAGTAGAGGAAAACATGACCTCAGGAATGAAATGAGAATGAGAAGGCCAATCCTTATATACGCCTGTTACCTTAAATTCATTTCCAGAAGGAGCAATAAGTCCTTTCCCTACTGGGTCTTCATCTCCAAAAATGATTTTAGCAGATGATTCACAAAGCATCATAGTATTAGGCTCATCAAGCCCACCGGGTTCTCCATAAACCATATCAAATGTGAAGACATCAAAAATGGTAGAGTCTACGGTGAAGCCTTTTTCAACCATGAAAAACTCATTTCCCTTTTCAAGGCGGACATCTGGGTAATTGGCTATCCGAACATACTGCTCTACCTCGGGGAATTCCTTTTGAAGCTGGAAAGCCAAAGGAGGCTGGGTAGAAGCTAAGCGATAATTATCATCAGGTTCCGTGATATCAGACCCTATTCGGTAGATCCTATCTCCTTTTATGTGATGTTTGTCAAAGCGTGTTTCTTCCGTGATATACAGAAGGATAAATAGCGTACAGGCTATCCCTAAAGTAAGTCCCAATATGTTCAGGATAGCATAGCCTGGCTGGCGGGTGATATTCCTCAGAGAAATGGTAAAGAAATTCTTAATCATATTGGATGATCTTTGGTAATATCAGGTAAACTGAATTAGAAAATTCTCTTCTCAAACTCAAAATTTTATCGACCAAGTAGGAGATTCTTTATCCGTGTTAGCTGAAAATGTGATTTGGCAAACCGTCTCCAAGGTGCATGACTGCTCTATCAGGGAACCATTATTGCAGGAAAGGTTGGGCACCTACGGAGCCCTTCTGTATGGTGCCCTGACGGGCTAATTAGATTTGGCTCCTGTGGAGCCGAAATGCTAAATCGAAAGATTTCGATTTCCTTACAGTAGAACCCTTTTTCGGTAGTGGTTCAATTATAAGGATGCATTATGTGTCATAATGTAAAACTTCAATTGGCATTCGAGATTGATCTGGCACTTAGAGAAAGAAAGGGTCTTTCTTAC
>JBCDBC010001107.1:0-2411 GCA_039184535.1 Bacteroidota bacterium
ACCGTCGCAATGAGCACCAGTTTCAGGAAATCTCTGGAAAGCATACTCACAATATTGGAGACTGAGGCTCCTAACACTTTCCGAATCCCGATTTCCTTACTTCTCTGTTCTGCAATGAAGGCTGAAAGTGCCAACAGACCTAAGCAAGCGATTACGATAGCCAGTAGGGTAAAACCTTTAAACAACTGCCCGATTTTCTTTACATCCGCAAACATCATCTCAAAGCTTTCATCCAGGAAGGCATATCTGATGCTTTGTCCGGGTGAAAAACTGTCCCAAGTTTGGGTGATGGCATCTACGGTTTGGGTAATATTCTGGGTGTTCAGTTTTAAAATGACACTCCTTGCGCTTTTTCCTATATGAAAACATAGTGGGTCTATCTCCTCTCGCATATTCTCAAAATGAAAATCTTCTACTACCCCAATTACTGTCCAGGTAAATCGTCTGTTAGATATTTGTTTCCCAATGGGGCTCTCTAAATTCAAGGCTTTGGCCATGGATTGGTTAATGACGACTGCCTGAGAATCTGACGAGATAGCCACATCAAAATCTCTTCCCTCCAGAATATTCATGCTCATGGTGCTTAGGTAATCATGGTCTACTGTCCATCTCTGCCCTACTACATGCTGGTCTATTTCTTCTCTTCCTTTGATATAAAAGCCATTTCTATTCCGGGCGGTATTTTCCACAGGTAGAAATCCACTGACACTCACTTCCTCAACCCCGGGAATTCGCTTTATCTCTGTTTTTAGGTTGTAGACATCATCTCCCAGTGTGTGAGTGCTGTGAAGAAGTAATACTTGTTCTTTTTCATATCCCAACTTCTTGTTCAGCATAAAGCCCATTTGTTTTTCTATCACGCCAGTAGCTGCCAGTAAGGCCACAGTAATGGCAAACTGAAACATGACTAATCCATTTCTCACATGCTTACTATTGCTCCCAAGGCTGAGATTACCCTTTAGGACCTCTACTGGCCGGAAGGCTGATAAATAAAAGGAAGGATACATACCTGCCAGCAGACTAATGCCCAAAATGGCCAGGAGCATAAGGGGAATCACCCACCAATCTTCCCAGGGGATAGTGAGAGATAAGCCTGAAACAACATTAAATAAAGGCAAAAGAGAGATCAGCATGAGGAGAGCGACCACAAAAGAAAACAGGCAAATCAAAAATGATTCTGTCATAAACTGGGAAACCAGACTGCTTCTGCGGGTACCCAGGGTTTTTCTCAATCCTACTTCTTTAGCTCGGTTGGCAGAACGCGCAGTAGATAAATTGACGAAATTGATCAATGCTATCAGGAGGATGAAAAATCCTATGGCCCCAAATAGCCAAATGTATCTTATGTCTCCATGTGGAAGATTATCCGTTACGCTATCATGGTTCATGTAGATTTCATCTACCGGTTGGAATGATAATTCCATGCTTTCCAGGAAAGCGGTTATACGTGGATCATCTATCATGGCAACTGCAGGCGCAAAGTATTTATTTATGGTCCCGTTAATAGCCTCCTCCATAGCGGCATGGTCTTTCCCTTCGCGTATTCTCACATAGGCAGGATAGTTAGAGTTTCCCCAATTGGTGCGTTCTCCCCTGTAGAATTCCTTTTCAGCCAGAGAAATCACAAATCTCATCTTGAGGTGAGTAGTAGGAAGTGGATCTTCTATAACCCCTGTGATGGTGTAGAGAATGTTTTCATCATTATCGAGGATAAAGGTTTTCCCGATAGGATTGGCGGCTCCAAAGTATTTCTTAGCGAGAGAATGGCAAATCACGACAGAATTAGGCTGATCCAGCGCATGCTGAGCATCACCCAAAAAGAAGGGTACTTCCAGGATATTGAGTAATTGCTGGTCGGCATAAATAAGTTCGTCTTCATGAAAGCTGCGGGATTGGCCGGATATACGTACCTCATTACCTCCCGATCCAAACATCTGGATGCTATTGTAACTTCCCACCTCCTCCAAACCTGGATAGTCATTTCTAAGTGCCTCTGCAAAAGGGGCAGGGAAAAGAATATTTTTTTCCCTGGGTCCTTCAGGATCCTGAAAACTCATGTTTTTCCTGATCACCCGATAGATTCTGTCCTGCTCTGCATAGTGTCGATCATAGGTGAGTTCCTGACGGACGAACAAGGCAATGAGCATACAAGCCAATATGGCTATGGCAAATCCACCTATCTTGATAAGAGAATACCATTTCTGCTTGATGAGAATTCTCCAGCCGATCTTAAAAAAATGCCTAAACATGATGGTTTGGGTTACGAGAGATGAAAAAAGGTTCTTGTTAACAGCAAAAGGTTGTAAAAAGAGGAATACATGCCAGCCATAGAGTATCCTGGCTCTTCCTTTTCCATAGGCCTTTATATTCCGAGAATAGAGTTCTTCTATGTCTCCCAGCACAGCTTCCAG
>JBCDBC010001108.1:0-2407 GCA_039184535.1 Bacteroidota bacterium
GCTAATTTGCTTTCATTGGTAAGAAATGCAGGCCGGAAAGATCTTTTAGTCAGGATGAGTTCATAAATAGTAATTTATGGGCTTTTGTATGATTTGTTTGAGAGCAGGTTAGGAGTATTTATCGTAAAATTGGATAAATAAGGTTGTTATTCTTGGCAATAAACCTCAATTCTCATAAAATTCTTTCGTGATCTTTTAATTTTCCACATAATCCCAGGCACTTCTGTAGGCCCCTATCTCTTCCATGTAGTCCAACATTTGTTGGTAGAAGGGATGCTGGCCTATGGTGCCACTGTCTCCTATTACGGCTAGAAACTTTCTGGCTCGGGTTAGTGCTACGTTTATTCTCCGAATATCTTTCAGGAAACCTATTTCGCCTTTAGGATTGGCGCGGACGAGACTGATGTACATGATGTCTCTTTCCTGTCCCTGAAACCCGTCAACAGAATTGATAGAAATGATGTCCCTATACTGGGAAAGCATGGGACTTTCTGCTAGTTGGTTCTCCAGCACTTTTACTTGCTGTCGGTAAGGTGCGATGATGCCTATGGAGAGGGACTGATCAAAGATTTCTGGTTCCTTACTTTCAAGCCTACTGATGAGCGTAGCCAAATGCCTGAGGACCAGCTGGGCTTCTTCTCTATTCGAGGTACTCCTGGTTTCAGGATTGGTTTTCTCCATGAACCCACAACCAGCTGTGTCTACAAATTCTATTGCTGGGAAGTCTTTGCCAAGCTTTCTGTATTTGACAGAAGGATCAGCTTTAAGCCTGCCCTCATAGAACTGCCTGCCGGAAAATTCCATGATCTGCTCATGCATGCGGTATTGGTATTCTAGCAAGACGGAGATAGGCGCATTCTGTCGGGAAATGAGTTTCTCAAAGAGGGTAACGCTCAGACCTCCTTTATCTGCCTTCATGGATTTAACTGTAGGCGGAAGTTGGAAATGATCTCCTGCCAGAATCACTCTGCCAGCTTTGGTAATGGGAATCCAACAGGAAGGTTCTAGTGCCTGGCCAGCTTCATCTATGAAAACTGTATGAAATTTCTTTCCTCCTATGATTTTATTGGCAGCTCCTGTGAGCGTAGAGCAAATCACCTGTGCTCTGTTTAACACCTGATGGATGATGTAGTCTTCTAATTGGTGGGCGAGATCACGCAGCTCTCTAGCTTCTTTGAGGAGGGATTGACGTTTGCGTCTTTGTTCTTCGCCGAAGTTTCTTTTGAACTTAAGCGCCTGCTTTCGAATGGAATCTCCATCTTTTCTGAGTTTTCTAAGGGCTTTATAATCGTCATGCTGGGTGATAGCTCCATCTAGGGTAAGCTTATGCAGGTCCTCATCTATTCTGGCGGGATTCCCTAGTCGGATGACGTTGATTCCTTCCTCATGGCATCTTAAGGTGAGTAGATCTACCGCTGTATTTGAGGGTGCGCAAACAAGTACCTGATGCTCACGATGAAGAGTCTCTGAAATAGCTTGAATCAGTGTTGTGGTCTTTCCTGTTCCTGGAGGGCCGTGAATGATGCCTACATCTTCGCTTTCCAGGATTTTTTGGACGGCTGCGTTTTGGGAGGGGTTCAGGATGTCATTCTTGTAGGTGACATTCCATTTATGAAAGGAAGGTTTCTTATTACCCAGTAAGACTTCTCGAAGCTCTGCCAGTCTTTTGTTGGAGTCTGGATTCATGACCTTGCGAATGGCTTTCTCCATTTCCTGGTAGGTCTTATCATCAAATTCCAGATTGACACCTAACTGAGCCTTGTTGAGCCAATCAGGAATATATTCTATGCTCAGGGCTACTTTGATGAAATTTTGGTTGATGGCAGAGACTACGCCAGAGGTTTTGCCAACTTCATGGTCTGAAAGCATCCCAAAGACGGTAACTGAATCTCCACTGTGGATGGCTTGCCCCTTTTTAGCTGGATTTCTTTTCAGTTCCAGAATGACTCGTTCTCCAGTACCTACACTTATTCTCTTTAAATCGAGAGGGTACCAGCTATAGCCTTTGTCCACCCGTTCCTTTAAGGTCCTGTCTAATACATTCTTCTTGTACTGCGCTAAATCCTCCTGCTTCTCTATGTTTAGTAATTCGAGTAAGGACTCAAAGTACGGCTGACTACTATTCATGTATCGAAGATATTAATTCACTACCTAGTCTTAAGGGAATTGTTTGAAAAAAGAAAAGGTTATGAGAAGGTTATCAGATTTAGCTAAATGCCAACCCTTTTAGTAATTTGACTTACGATTTATACAAAGAATTGGAAAAAACATTTTTAGTTATATATGTCTATTGCAATTTCTCTAATAATCCGTATTTTGGGAATTAATTAGCTTATTAAACCGCCGGTCTTGTTGTGATGACTGTCAAAGCTCGTATACTATTACTGATCCTTTGGCTTGGTTACCA
>JBCDBC010001109.1:0-2404 GCA_039184535.1 Bacteroidota bacterium
GTCCCAAAACTCTATACACAAATGTACAATGGTGACTTTTCTGGTATAGCTGCTGATGTAATGGTCATGAAACGGTATGTACTTAATAGTTTCAGGGCTATGCCCTTTGCTATGGATATGCAAAGTGGTATTTCTCTTGAAAGAGCGAATTTGGTCCAGGAACAGATCGATAAGGCTGTTTTGGGCAGTACAATTAACTTTCTGCTCTTTGAATGGATGACAAATATTGACTTTCCTCAGTTACCTGACTCATTCCGTGATATGAAAACCAATGAGGTAGATGCCATTCTCTTTAGTGGTAGCCTAGATGGTAGAACCTATCTTCAAGATGGTATCAACATAGCCAAAAGATTCACAAATGGGCAACATATCATAGTAGAAAATGCTGGTCATGATCTATACATGACATCCCCTCTCATTGGGGAAATGATGGTGGATTTCTTCAGAGGGAAAAAGCCAGGAACAGAAAAAGTTATCCTGGACCCTATCGAGTTTGACTAAAAACTATTTTTTGATAACATTAAGAAATCCATATATATTCAGGTATCCTGATTTCTATTATCCCCATAATTGATCTAACATATGCAAGCAGCAATTTCCATAGCCAAACAAGCCGAAAAGAGAAAAGAAGAGATTGAAAATTCTCGAAACCTCCCCTCTGACTTGATGACCCAAGCAAAGGAACACTCCTTACCTAGAATGTGGGTAGCCAAGAAGTATGGAGGTACCCAACAGTCTGTGGAAGAAGTCATGAAAACCTGGCAAAAGATGGCCTACCATAATGGTTCTCTCGCCTGGGTTACCAGCGTAACCAACTGTTCCTCCTTGGTGTCAGGTTTTCTCCCTGAGAAATTGGCTGAAAAGATATTCGCTCACCCACACGCCATGGTAGGGGGATTTGCTGCTCCTGCGGGATTAGCTGAGCCTGCCGATAATGGCATTAAGGTCAGCGGGAATTGGTCATGGGGATCTGGGATTAAGCATTGTACCCATATAGTAGGAGGTGTCAAGCTCATGAAGGAAGGTGTCATGATGGGCGCAGGCCTGGTATTCCTGAAACCGGAAGAGGTTACCTTCCTGGACAACTGGCATGTGGTAGGCATGAAGGGCACACATAGCATAGACTATACAGTTAAAGATCTATTCGTGGAGAATGACAGGTGGATACCCTTTCCTCCTGCTAAACCAGCTATAGACGAACCCCTTTACCGATTCTCCTTCCTTGGGGCCTTATCATTATCTATTTCTGCCATAGGACTGGGGTTAGCCGAGAGAGCCAGAGATGAGATCAAACACCTCCTCCAGCAGAAAACACCTTTAGGCCAGCAAAAGCCTTTATCTAAGCAGCCGATCGTGCAGGATAAAATAGGTAAGATTGAAGGCAACTTCCTGGCAGCCGAAAGCCTGTATTACCAGACCATAGCTGATGCCCAAGCGGAAACAGAAAATGGCCCATGTAGCCTGGAGATGAAAGGGAGAATTCGACTAGCAGCCTGTACCACCACCCAGCTCTGCTTATCCGTAGTTCGGGATGCTTACGAAATGGCGGGAGGTTCTGCCATTTGGGAAACCAACAAGCTAGAGGAGCTTCACAGGGACATGCACGTAGTCAGTCAACATGCCATGGCCTCAGACGCCAATTTCAGAACCGCAGGAGCCCTTAGTCTGGGAAGTAAAGTGCCGGAGTTTCTGCTGTAGGGAGAATTAGCTGCAACATTTCTTTCTCTTTGAACTCTGTAAGACGTACAATTAATCCTAGAGATAAGAAATGATTCGCTTTAACAAAATAAGCTACTCACTGTAGGGGTGGATTTATCCGCCCTTCAAATCATCCGGCATCTGAAGGAGCCGCTACATTTAGTTCCAATGAGCCCACCATTTGAATGGTGAGAAACTAGAGTAGATTAAGTTTTTTGTATACATCGTATCCAGCCCTACCTTATATACTGAACATATGATTGCAAGAATTTGGCATGGAAGAACGAGTATTTCTCACTATGAAGAATACACAGATTTCATGAGAGAAGTAGCTATTCCAGATTACCAACAAACGAAAGGTTTCCTGAAGTTATCCTTTCTCAGGAGAACAGAAGGAGAAGTAGCTCACTTTACCCTAATTACCTATTGGGAGAATCTGGAAGTCATCAAGAACTTTGCGGAAGAAGACTACGAAATAGCCAAGTACTACCCTAAGGATAAAGAGTATCTATTGGAGCTTGAGGAGAAGGTCATCCATCATGAGGTATTTGCGGAAGAGTAAGCATAAAATAATCAATTCTCACTGCTAAGTAGACTCTTTGAAGGTAAGGTGTCATCCTTTCTGGATCATCTTTAAATGAAAACTGTAAGACTAAATAATGGAACCTCTTCAAGCATCTTATTCTTCTATCTCGAAGAGATTACA
>JBCDBC010001110.1:0-2398 GCA_039184535.1 Bacteroidota bacterium
TATTAGATGACACCTCTTATGTTCTGTTGGATACAAGAACCTTGGAAGAATACCTGGGACAAACCCAGAAGAAGGGTGCCAGCAGGGCAGGAAGACTCCCGGGTAGTATTCACTGTGATTGGATGGATACTGTAAATCCTGATCAGGATTATGTTTTCAGAAACTGTCAGGAGATAGATAGTATGTTGGGGGAGAGAGGGATAACTTCGACCAAGAACATCATCACCTATTGTCACACGGGAGTGAGATCAGCTCATATGGCCTTCGTACTAAAAGAGATTATGGGCTATTCAAGTGTGTGGAACTACGATGGTTCCTGGACTGAATGGAGCTATTATGATCACCTTCCCATAGAGACAGGGAAAATTTCTCTGTGATTTCTGTAAAGAAAAAATCAAAACATATAGAAAATAGTATATACTAAAGGGACTTCATCAACTGAGAGCGAATGCAAAAATATATAGATATATTCCTGAACGGTTACAAAGGGTATGCGGACTATCTTTGGAGGGAGATTACTTTCCAGATCCAGCCTATCTGGCATAACTACTTCTGGATGCTGATAGGGGTCTCCGGCTTATTCTTTCTGTTCGAATTAGTCAGACCCTGGAGAAAAGATCAAGCCAGATTTAGACAAGATTTTTGGCTGGACTTCTTCTATATGTTCTTCAACTTCTTCCTATTCTCTCTCATCATTTATAATGCCTCCTCTGATTTGGTAGTGAATCTCTTTAATGATGGGATCAAAGGGATTACAGGAATAGATCTACAGGCTTCTAATCCTATGAGAAACTGGCCTTTGTGGGGGATTTTGCTAACAGGATTTATTGTCAGAGATTTTATTCAATGGTGGGTTCACAGGCTCTTACATAAGTCCCCATTCCTATGGGAATTCCACAAGGTCCATCATAGTGTAGCCCAAATGGGGTTTGCTGCGCACCTGAGGTATCACTGGATGGAAAACGTGGTGTACAGAACGCTGGAATACATACCCCTGGCCTTATTGGGCATAGGCTTATATGATTTCTTCCTCATTCATATCTTCACCCTGGCATGGGGGCATTATAACCATGCCAACATACAAATAAGTGGAAAGGTGACAGGTGGAATAGTGGTAGGCTTATTGGGTCTGTTAATTGCGGGAACAGGCACAGATTTAGGCGCGTTAGCTGTGTTGGGGATCACAATTGGGAGTGCAGCCTTGGGGGCATTTGTGCTGGGGCCGTATATGCTCATCATCTTCAATAGCCCGGATATGCATATATGGCATCACGCCCATGATTTACCGGAAGACAGGAGAACAGGCGTCAACTTTGGCCTTACCCTGGCCATCTGGGATTACATCTGGAAGACCAACTACATCCCCCATGATGGAAGGGATATCAAGCTGGGCTTTCCTGGGGTAGAAGAGTATCCAGCTACCTTTATTTCTCAGAACCTTCACGGCTTTGCTAAAAAGGAATAGGGGAGAACTACTGGTGGTTCCCTTATGTAAAAAACTGACATATACATAGGCTATCCTTAGCGGTTAATCGCACGCTAAAGAGCGCCCCTTACTTTCCCTATCCTACCTATCGCCCTTCAATGTTTTGATCATACAGGCGAAATACTTAGCTTAAATTGGGTATTATGTTGCTGAATTAGCACCATGATCCAGTTTGTACATATTAATCAGAATGGTTTATCAGGAAATTGGGAGTTTACCATATTCCTGAAAGTTGTTCAGTGGTATGTCAAACAACTCCTCTTCCTATCAAGAATTTACATAGACCCAAATACCTCCAAGGGGGATAGATATATCCCATTGGAAGACATATCAACCACTTAATCCTAATACAACCCTATGGAAAAATACGCCCCCATAAGCCAAATCGTGTTGCAGCTCGTGCTAATCGGATTGGTCCTCTTTCTGCTCTTTGGCAGAGGGAAGGATGCGTTAAATAGTGCCAAAAGAAATGTGAAGGATGCCAAAGAAGGGATTTCGAATGTGCAGCAAAGTCTGGATTCATCTATAACCAAGGTAGATAACTCCATTGTGGAGTTACGATCTGTTCTAGCAGAAATGAAAGAAACTGAGGAGACCCTGGAAGAGTTCAAGGCAGAAAGAAATGAGCTGGTAAGAAAACTGAAAGCTGAGCTGGCCAAAAGTGCAAATGAACGTGCGACCATGCTTGCTGAACTTTCCGAGCTAAAGAAAGTCCTGGATGATTTGAGAACACAATCTGAAGAATTTAACCCATAAGCCATGAAAACCCATCAACTCTTATTTATCCTCTTTTCATTTGTTTTTATCTCCTATGGAGTGTGTCAAACAAATGAACCTGCATCCGAAGAAAATTCATTCAGGAGTTTTGACGAAAATAGAGCGCCTACAGGTGAAATACAGGAATTGGACGGA
>JBCDBC010001111.1:0-2396 GCA_039184535.1 Bacteroidota bacterium
CTATGACCATGCTTAAGCATATCATATTACCCCTAACACTCACCTTTACACTCCTGTTTTTTTTCCAGAATTCCGTAAAGGCTACTAATCCTTCCTCGCAGGAAGAAGTAGTTCCTCCTATCTATCATTTGATCGTAGGGAGTTTCAATTCTTTCGAGCGTGCTAGCACCCTAGCTGCTAACTTGAAAGGCTACGGCTACACCGCTGAAATCCTCTCTACCAGACAAGGAAGCCAAAAATATAGAGTCTCTATATACAAAAATGCTCTACAATCAGAAGTTCAGCGATTTGCTAGACTGGCCCAAACTCGGTTTGAGGAACGTCTTTGGATATATGAGGTTGGAAACAATATTGTTACCCGAGGTGGAGCTGGAGTAATTCCCACAAACCCATTGCCCACCAATCCTATTGCGCAGCTGCCTGCAGCGGGCGGCCCTATGCATTATCTGATCATGGGAAGCTATGATAACTATGAAAGTGCCTGGGAATCTCAAATGGCCCTGAGTGATAGAGGATTTGAAACGGGAATCCTTCAACCAGAAAATGCCTTTGGACATTTTAGGGTATATGTATTCTATTCTCAGAACAGAAAGGAAACGGAAGACTATTCTACGATGTTAAAGAGAGGGGGAAAAGAGGGTGGATGGATACACACTACCTATAATGGGGTAAATGTAAATCCAGGTTTTGTTGAGAGAAGAGCACCTGTAGCTGTAACAAGAGGACTTAATCCTACCAGTCTTCCTCTGACAAATTTTGAGGTATTGCCTTCTCAGCCTACCGATATCCCGGATGCCTTTAGGAATAAAGGACAAGATCCGTATATAACTAGGAACGCACGACCGCTGACCAGTCCTCAGCCAACTTATACACCTGCTCCCTCATACACGCCCCCAGCATCAATCAATAACGTAGCGCCTCTTACCAGAGGTGGAAATTTCCTTACTCAGCCGCCTATAGCTACTTCCTTTTATCTGATTGCAAATAGTTCCTCCAGCTTGGCTGATGCTAACCGATTTGCAGAGGAAATGCTGTTGAAAGGTTTTGAACCAGCTATCCTGAAGGTATCAAGCCCTAAACCCTTATACAGAGTATCCATTTACCAAAGCACAAATAGAAATCAGGTAGCCAATATGGGGACGAAAATATCTGCTGCCCTTGGGCAGAATGACCTCTGGATTTATCATCCTTAGTCTGTAACCAACTGAAATTGGGAAATAGGGATATTCTCTACTATCTCTAGTCCATATCCTATGATGCCCACTCTCTTGATGGGATTGTTAGTAAGGAGCTTGATCTTGCTAATGTTAAGATCCTTGAGGATCTGAGCACCCACACCGTAATCTCTCTCATCCATGGCAGTAGAAATGCCTTTATTGCCAGACATACTGAGTTGTCTAACTCCTTTGTCGGGATTCATGTATAAGATCACACCTGATGGGGCATTCCCAAGTATATCGAGTACCTGATGGATACTTTTTCCATTTTTAAGAGAGTGAAATTCTTCCAGCCGTCCATGAATACCTGTGGAATGGACTCTTACCAGGACGGGTTCATCTTCTTCCCACCTTCCCTTGGAAAGGGCAATATGTATATCTCCTGTAATGGCTTGTTCATAAAAGTGTAACTGCAGATCAGGCGCATCAGGTATGTAAAAGCTATCTTTTCTGGTGATAAGGGTTTCATGGGTAAGTCGGTAGGAGATGAGGTCCTGAATGGTAATCAGCTTCAGGTCAAATTTATCAGCTACCTTTCTCAACTCAGGTAAGCGGGCCATAGTCCCATCCTCATTCATAATCTCTACGATGGCCGCTGCAGGCTCATAGCCGGCTAGTCTGGCCAGATCAATCCCGGCCTCAGTATGCCCTGTTCTTCTAAGTACACCTCCGGTTTTAGCTCTCAGAGGGAAAATATGTCCCGGCCTGGCAAAATCTTCCGGATCTGTATCTGGTCTAATGAGTGCCTGTACGGTTTTGGCTCTGTCAGAGGCGGAGATCCCAGTGGTACATCCATCCTTTAGGTAGTCGATGGATACAGTAAAGGCAGTCTTGAAATGATCAGAGTTAGCGTCCTGGTTCACCATGAGAGAAAGTCCTAACTCATCACAGCGTTCCTCAGTGAGAGGGGCGCAAATGAGGCCTCTTCCATGGGTGGCCATAAAATTTATTACTTCTGGAGTAGCATGTCGGGCGGCTATCACAAAGTCCCCTTCATTCTCTCTATCTTCATCATCTACTACTATTACCATTTTTCCAGCTCGAATATCTTCAAGGGCTGAATCAATACTATCTATTCTTATGGATTCCATGCGAAACTGTTGAAGTAAGGACCAAAAGTAGCCTTTAGGTAAAAATAATGTATAGATAAGTTAATATATAACTTGATTCTTATAACAA
>JBCDBC010001112.1:0-2393 GCA_039184535.1 Bacteroidota bacterium
CTGGAGTTTTATCGGACAGGAGTCCGATGTTAAGCATTCGACAAGCAGGAGTTTGTCGAAACTCCATTGGAAAGTGAACAAGCTCCTGCTTGTTCAACATTCAAGTTAAAGACTCCTGTCTTTCCAATCAGAATAAGCTAGCCAAATATTAGACTCAAAAATTCTCCAAAATGATGTTCATCTACTCATACCTAAGTGACTTCACTGGATTCTGATTAGCCACCTTCAGGGTATGATACATCATGGTCAGCCATGCTACCCCCAGACATACCATGATGGAGAATACAAAGGTCAACCAGGAAATGTCCATTCTGTAAGTAAAGTCCTTTAACCAGAGCTGTATGCTTATATAGGCTATGGGGATAGCAAATAGTAAGGAGAGTACTACCCACTTCAATAAATCCCTGCTAAGAAGTAACATTAGGTTATTCAGGTTGGCACCCAGGATCTTCCTGATTCCTACTTCTTTGGTTCTTTGCTCTGTGGTGAAGGCAGTTAAGCCTAATAGGCCCAGACAGGCGATCAGAATAGCCAAAGAGGAGAAAATATTCATGATCTTTGATAGTAGGGTTTCAGCCATGAAACTACTGGCATAGGCTTCATCCACAAAGAAATAGTCAAAGCCGGTACCGCCTACCAGCGTTTTCCAACTACTCTCCACTTCTTCCAGGGTTGTCCTGACTTGCTCACTGCTAAGGCTTTCTGATAGGCGGATCGCTATCATCCTTTCATCAAAGGCGTATAGTTGACTTTCCAGGTTGAACAAGGCAAAGGGACCTATATTATCTCCCAAATACTGATAATGGAAATCCTTGACGACACCAATCACCGTGTAGGGCTCTTCTCTCCCTTTATAAAATAACTGCTTCCCTAAGACAGTCAGAGTAGAATCCTGTCGGTAATCTCCCCATCCCAAGTCTCTTACAGCTCTTTCATTGAGAATGACAGATTGATTATCCGCCACACGCCCACGGTCAAAATCTCTTCCTTCTCTTAGCTGAACACCCAGACATTTAAGGTAGTTTTCATCTGCCATGGCGTAGGTAAGGGCTACCTCTACCACCTCACTTGTTGCAGGCTCAAAATAATCATCCATGAATACACGAGGGGGTACTCCTCCTGCTATACTCACTTCTTCTATGCTCGCTTGATTGGAGATTTGATCTTTGAACACCTCCAGTTGATTTTCCAGGAATTCTCCATGCCTGACCACAACTACCTGCTCCTTGTCTATTCCCAGCTTAAGTTTGGTTAAGTATGCCAGCTGGTCTGAAATCAACAGGGTAGCTATGATCAAAGAGACTGAGATGGTAAACTGGAAGGTTACCATGGCATTTCTGATGCCGCTAGTCCCTACTCCTGGTGTCAACTTACTTTTCAATACAGATACTGGCTCAAAGCTGGAGAGGTAGAAGGCAGGATATGCACCCGCTAAGAGGGCAGTTGTAACCCATAGGATTCCTAATCCCCACCACAGGTCTGGATTAGCTAATAACCCTAACTCCTTACCCGTAATCTGGTTGAAATAATTAATGCCTACATAGGCAAATCCCAGCCCAGTCAAGATGGCAATTGAACAGTACAGGAATGACTCAGTCATGAATTGGCCAATCAGGGCTTTCTTTTGAGATCCCAGCACTTTCTTAATGCCTACTTCTTTAGCACGCTGAGTAGACCTGGCCGTTGTGAGATTGACAAAGTTGATAATAGACAGCAAAAGGATAAGTAAAGCTACTCCACCCAAAATATACACAGTCTGTATATCCCCCGTTCCTCCTATTCTATTCCATGCACCGTTTGACCGTAAGCGAATATCTTCTATGGGCATAAGGAACAATTCCCACTTCTTTCCGGCAGCCTCATACTCTTCAAATGTGCTGTAGCCTAGCACGTATTCCATGGTTTTCTGGGTATAAGTTCTAGGGAGCACAAACAGTTTTTCAGCTAACTGATCTATGTCTGTATCTGGTCTGACCTTTACATAAGTCACAAAAGTGGTCCAAATCCAGCTCCATGCCTCTCTTTTTTTGACAAGTGGGAAAGAGGTCATGGAAACCAGCATATCAAAATAAATATGGCTGTTATTAGGGACATCTTCCATTAGGCCTGTCACCAGATAGCGGACATCTCTGTCCCCCTGCTTCAGGTTAAGAATCTTCCCGATTGGGCTACTTTCTCCAAAATACTTGGTGGCAGCGGACCTGGTAAGGACAATAGAATTAGGATTTTGCAGAGCTTCCAACTCATTTCCTTCTACCAGTGGAAAGGTAAATACATTGAAAAAGTTACTGTCCGCTGCCAAAATGCGGTCATCAGCAGATGTTACCCTACTGCCATCCTCCTTAAGTCGGTTAATGAGAAATTCTCCCGGAGTATGCAGTCTGACGATCTCC
>JBCDBC010001113.1:0-2385 GCA_039184535.1 Bacteroidota bacterium
AAGCTGGTCTTATTTGGGAGAATGAAGCCTATACCCCGCTGATTATGGAGGTCAATTATGACCTTGAAGTATTGCTCGGGGATGGAGACCTTATTTATACTACGCTGGATAGGAGGCAGGGAATCATGTAATACGGGACCTGTTACTACGTAAAGTTCTGTTTTATGTCTGGCGATGATATAGCCTCGTATCACGCTTTCCAGTTCTGCCCAAATTCTTCTGTTGAGTTCAGGAAGTTGGGGGGACATATTAGAGTAGTAGTAGGACTCTGACAGGGCTTTCTCTGACCAGCGGAAATCTGCAGATGGAGCTAAATGCCCTCTGTCATACCCATAGCCGTCATATTCAAAGGTGCTGTCTTCCTGCAGGTACTTGAGAAAGTAGTCCACTTCTGTGGCAGAACCCGTTTTCACTAAGGGGTCTACCCTGAAATCGTTGGTACGACCTACATCCCCTTTGATGATATCTGGAAGGATGATGTGAGCTACCCATTTCGCCTGTTCGTGCTGTTCATCATAGACCAGGGACATCGCACTATGATTAATGACTTCCTCTCCAGCCTTAAGTTCTGGTAAAACGTAGCTTTGGAGGTCTTGCTGAACTTTTTTCAGCTTGAGTTCCTTCAGTTGGTCTACCAGGTCTTCCCTGTATTCTTCGCTTTTAGATACTTCCTCTGTGAGTTTGGCTATTTGTACTTCCAACTCCTGAGCAGGTAGGGTACCTATAAGGAGAGGGCAAATAAGGGAGATGCTAAGAAATATGCGGTTCATAGTATGCTATCTGCATGTGTTGATGGAGAGAATTCCCTTCAGGTAACCTTTCAGTTCCAGGTAGGAAGGAATTTGCATATTCAAAGATACAGCAAGAGATCAACAATACTCGACCCAAGATTAGAATTTGTTTGACACCTTTCAGGGTCATTAATATCATATTCCATAAAGCTAATAATAATGTAATCACTTCGTGATTGAACCTTGAAGAGGTTCCACTATTAAGCTAGTGGTTTCCTGTAAGAATGATCCTGAATGGATCACACCTTTAGGGTAGGATGATTGGATCGCTTAACTCATTCTCATATTGAAAAAGGAATTGTCAAAATGAGAAAAAATAGATTCCCGGTCCTTTAGTAACTATCTGATAATAAACATATTGGCTAATTCTCTTTTGATGGCATCAGCTTTGAGTTTTCTGGGATGCATAGACATTTGAAAACCAAATTTCTTCACTATGAAAAGACATATGTTGCTAGTAGTTGGATTGGTAGGCCTGATGGCTTTCTCCAGCTGTAATCAAAAAAAGTTAGCTCAACTTGAAACCCAAAACGAAGAGCTAGTACGTCAAAACCAGGTTCAGGATTCCATGCTCACTGAATTCATGACTGCTTTTGACCAGTTTGAAGACAACCTCTCCCTTATCAGAGAGCGCGAAAACCTGATCGAAGTAAATGCGAATGACCCTGAATTTAGAGTTTCCAACAAGGAGCGTATCACTGACGGCCTTGAGCAGATCAACCTATTGATGGAAGAAAACAGAGCCATCATTGATGATCTGAACGGAAAAGTTAAAAATCTGGGTATCAAAAACAGGCAGCTTAGAAACTCCATTGCCAAACTAACCGAGAAAATGGAGGCCAAGGACCAGGAAATTCTGGCCATGACTGACCAGTTAGCCGCTCAGGAGATTAAGATAGACTCTTTGTACACAGCTAATTCTCAGCTAGCAGTAGCTAAGGATGAGTTGACCATGAGATCTGTAGAGCTGAGCACGCAAGTAGATGAGCAAAGCAGCAGATTACAGGAGCAGGAAGATGAGATTACAGCAAAAACTGCTGCGCTAAATACTGGCTACTATGTAGCAGGTAACAAGAAAGAATTGAAGAGCCTCAATGTGCTTGACGGAAAGAGATTAGATTCTCGTCTGGCCAGTGAGTCGTTCAACCGTATTGATATTACCCAGGTAGAGAGAATTCCGCTGGAGGCTAAGAAGGTAAAGCTAATTACCAGCCACCCGGAAGGATCCTACAAATTTGTGAAGTCCAGTAAAGAGGAAACGAATCTGGAGATCGTAAATCCAGAGGAGTTCTGGCGCACTTCCAAGTACCTGGTCATGTTGACAGATTAATCAGCGACATGTGTAGTGCATCGCAATTAAGGGGGCCGTCCAGAAATGGGCGGTCTTTTTTTGTATTTGTATCACGCAAAGCCGCGAAGGCGCCAGGAAATAGCTTTATAACTCTTAGCGCCTTCGCGGCTTTGCGTGAAAATTTCACAGCTTATTCACTATCCTTTGTATCCCATCCTTAATCAGAGGAGAATTGAAATTTATGAGTAGGCCGAGTTTACAGTTAGCCAATCTCAAATAGGTGAGCAACTGTTTCTGGTGGAC
>JBCDBC010001114.1:0-2382 GCA_039184535.1 Bacteroidota bacterium
TTAAGTATGGGGATGCCCTCTTTGAAACCATAAGGGTCTACCATAAACAGATCCCCCTTCTCAGTTATCATCTCGACAGACTGATCAGAGGCCTGTACATCATGAAGTACGAATTTCATGAAGGAGATTTCAGAAGGCAGATGAAGCAAGAGTTATATAGGGCAGTAGAGGTAAACGGGATTGAAGATCATGCTAAGATACGTCTACAGGTATATAGGGCAGGGGAGGGGACTTACACGCCTCTGCAACGGAAACTCCAATATGTGATAGAAACTTACCCCCTGAGAAATGATCCCTTTCAGGTCAGTAAGCCCATCAGTTTGGGAAGCTATAAAGAGTATGAATTAGGATTACATCCACTCTCAGGCATAAAAACGGTAAATGCTACTGTCTATATCTTGGCAGGTATGCATGCCATGGAAGCAGGGGTAGATGAGTGCCTGGTATATCAACAGGGGAAAGTAGCCGAAACTCACATTAGTAACATCTTTCTGGTGAAGCAAAAGAAGCTCATCACACCCCCATTAGAAACAGGCTGTCTGGATGGGGTCATGCGCAGAAAACTAATGGAAGTTTGCCAGACCTTGAGCGTACCCGTGGATGAGCGGCTTTTTAAAGAAAGTATGGTGAAACAGGCAGATGAGGTGTTTGTAACTAATAGCGTAAAAGGAATAGTACCCGTGGATGAGTACCAAAATATCCGTTGGGACATAAGTCGTTGCACCATGATTCCTTTCTTAAGAAGATGCTTAAGTCAGTATTTGGTTTCTTCCTAATAATTCTAGATGGACAAAGCCTATATTGAGAATCGGATTTACGTGGACATTCTAGTATGTTTGTGACGGCTCTTGGAAACCGAGGCTTAAATTATGGCAAAAAAGAACAAACGCAGATATGATGGGATTGTGTACAGCACCAATCCTGACTATGAAGATGAGGACTTCATGGATGAGGAGGAAACCCTTCCCCCCAATAAGCAAAACCTGAGAATACATTTGGATAGGTTGAAAGGAAATAAGAAAGTGACCAGAATTGTGGGATTTAAGGGGACAGAAGATGACCTTCAAGCCTTAGGGAAAAAGCTCAAAAGTAAGTGTGGATGTGGGGGAGCTGTGAAAGATGGAAATATTCTCCTGCAGGGAGATTTTAGAGATAAGATTTGTGGAGAATTAGAGAAAGAAGGATATAGATACAAAAAAGCTGGAGGCTAATATCCTCCCAGCTTTTTTGTTAGGTAAAGTCCCCTTTACCGTATCAGAGTTACGGTCCCTTCTCGTGGTCCTCCCCATTCCGTTCCGCCAATGAATACGGCCTTGTGGACCTTCCAAACGAATACGTCCAGGTTAGCCATCTTCCCGTTAATCCTTCCATCCCACCAGTCTGCTGGTCTGCCCTCCTCATCCACTTTGGTGGAATACCAGATTCTCTTTCCCCATTTGTTGTAGATAGCTATCTCATAGCCATCATCCTGTAGTCCTACTCCAATGGGATGGAAGACGGCGGCGCTTCCTTTCAGGGCATAGGTCTGCCTATACTGAGTAGAGTCAAAGGGTACATCATAAGGGGCAAAGGCTGTAGGAATTTTTAGGTCATGGAAAGGAGCCGGATTGACCAATAGAGAAGTGTCCGCAATACATCCATTGTTTTTAAAAGCCACCAGGGTCACTACGAAGGGCCCATTGTAATCATACGTATGAACGGGGTTGGGAGCCGTACTGGTATTCCCATCTCCAAAGTCCCATAAGTAAGAATCCGCTAACTGAGAGGTATTGGTGAATAAGACCGTTCCTCTAGATACGGGGTTAGGATTGGCATCTGCATAGGTAAAGGAGGGGATAGGACTAGGGCGGACATTTACTTGGCCCTGTATGCTAAGAGTATCTCCACAAAATCCATCAGTATTAACGATTAGCTGGACATCATAGGATCCCGAGTCTCTATAGGAAAACTGAGGAGAATTCACATCAGTTACCTGGTTGTTATCCAGTATCCATTGAGAATAGTTATAGCCAGAAGAAAGGTTGCTGAAGGACACATCTAGCGGAGAGCATCCTCCATCAGGGGTAGCTGTGAATAGGGCTGTAGCCTGGGGATAAACCCTGCTTTCATACGTAGCAGTATCACTACAGCCAAACTCTGTGAAACTGACGAGGTTTATGGGATAGCTGCCTTCCTGTTCGTAGGTTACACTAGGTTCAGGCAGGGCGCTTTCCTGCCCATTTCCAAAGTTCCATCTATATCTTACTGCGCCTTGAGAGTTGTTAGTAAATCCCAATCCAATGAGTGCTTTTACAGTAGACTCTGATAGCCTTTGTGCTCCGGCAGAATTAGGTTTTACCAACAACTCTCAAGGCGCAGTAAGATATAGATGGAACTTTGGAA
>JBCDBC010001115.1:0-2379 GCA_039184535.1 Bacteroidota bacterium
ATCAATTTTTAGTCACTTTTTTTAAAAAAATGGAAGATTCTTACCCTTCCTATTATAATTCCCTCAAGAAAGTTGTCCACATTTTATCCACAATTAAAGGAATATTACAAATATTCAATGAATGTTCATTAGTCCAGCTTCCACAATATTATTGAGATCGATATATTTAATTTGCAACTAATCCTTTTTCTCCAAGATTATCTTATCATAAACTCCTTAATACCAAGGTATTATTTCCCCCTCATTATGAGAATAATAGCACATTCATCTATAATATTGTTCATATATCTTTCTACTAATACCTCTTAATTTTTGTTAGAAATCCTTCAAAAAGCTACATACAACTCATTAACATATTGGTAGTAAACAATGTAAATTATTATCAATTCATCATTTCATTTACTTCCATTGTATGATTTTTTTATACTTTTGACTCAGAAGATGATTGATTAACATCCTTTTTTTGAGAATTTATTACTTATTCGACTTACTAACTTATTTAAATGGAAGAGAAACTTACCTCACTCATTGAAGCAGGAGACGCAGCCTCCATAGCAGCCTCCACATTTGTGGCGAATAACGTCTGGATGATGCTAGCTACTGCTTTGGTATTTATCATGCACCTGGGATTCGCGGGCGTAGAAGCCGGCTTTACTCAGGCAAAGAATACGGTTAACATCCTATTCAAAAACACCTTGACCCCAGCTATAGGTCTTATTACGTATGCGCTATTCGGGTTTGCGCTTATGTACCCTGGCGATTTTGCCCTGGGATCATGGTTCGGATTCGCTGGTTTTGGACTTAGTGTACCAGAAGGCGGATTAGGAACCGGTTATGCTGATGCTGGCTATACTTATTGGACTGACTTCCTGTTTCAGGGAATGTTTGCTGCTACAGCAGCTACCATAGTTTCCGGTGCTGTAGCTGAGCGTATCAAAATCAGTAGCTACCTAATCTTTACTGTACTGTTTGTAGGTCTTTCCTACCCCATCATCGGTTCATGGCAGTGGGGAGGTGGTTTCCTTAGCTCTCTAGGACTGATGGGTGCTGACGGATTCTATGACTTTGCAGGATCTACACTTGTACACTCAGTAGGTGGTTGGGGTGCATTAGCAGGTATCATGCTATTAGGACCCAGAATAGGAAAATATAAAGACGGAAAAGTAAATGATTTTCCAGGTTCCAGTGTGCCTTTGGCTGTAATCGGTGTATTCCTGCTTTGGTTAGGATGGTTCGGGTTCAACGGTGGTTCTGTACTTTCTGCTGATCCTGCTGCTACTTCTTTAGTACTTGTTACTACTTCTTTAGCAGCTGCTACCGGAGCTATTGGTGGACTAGTTATGGCTTACATTATGTTCAAGCGTCTGGATCTGGGTATGGTACTTAATGGTGTATTGGCTGGACTGGTAGGGATTACCGCTGGTGCTGACCAGATGAGCCCTTATGAAGCAATGTTCATTGGCCTGATTGCAGGTGGACTGGTAGTACTTTCTGCTGTTTTCCTGGATAAGCTAAAGCTGGATGACTGTGTAGGAGCAGTGTCCGTACATCTTACCTGTGGTATTTGGGGTACATTGGCAGTAGGCCTCTTCGGAGACATGGCTGGAGTAGGACAGTTTGTAAACCAGCTGGTAGGCGTTCTTGCCTGCGGTGCTGCTGCATTCGGAACTGCCTTCCTATTCTTTTACATCCTGAAGTCAGCCTTTGGAATCAGAGTGTCTGAGGAACACGAGCTTTCTGGTCTGGATAGCCATGAGCACGGAATCAGAGGATACACCATCGTATTTGACGAATAACATATCCACAACGTCAACTTTCTAGAAACCATTATTCAACAGTAGCATTTATTGTCATTTCTAGTAGGTCAGGAGATAATAGCTCCCCTTTATGGGGAGCTCTTGTCCCCAACCCAAGGGAAACTCATGGCAAAAAATATGGCTCTATTTAACCTAACCTAAGCTTCTAAACCATATTACAATGAAAACCAAAAACATCTTTTGTCTTTTGACAGTATTGTGTCTTTTCACACAAGCATGGGCACAAGAGGAGTCAGGCCTGAGTATCTCAGGATCAGTAGACACCTATTACAAATATGATTTCTCAAGTACCGGAAACATAGGGACCAGTTTTGCTGACGCGCAGAACTCCATTTCTTTAGGTATGATTGATATCTTACTGGAGAAAACAGTAGGAAAAGCTTCTTTCGTAGGGGAGGTGGCATTCGGTCCCAGAGGGGATCAGCAGTCTCTTCCCGCAGGTGATGTAAACATTCAGAACCTCTATGTTTCTTATGCATTAAGTGAGAACGTAACCGTAACTGGCGGATACATGGGTACTTTCGTGGGATATGAGATTATCTCTCCTACCGGAAACTTTAAC
>JBCDBC010001116.1:0-2376 GCA_039184535.1 Bacteroidota bacterium
CTTAAAGGAAATCTTATCCTCCGAAATCAACCCATCCTAGCAGTTCTCTTCTGATGAGACCACTTAGCAACTTGATATGGCTGTCTCTATCATTCAGGCAGGGTATGTAGGTAAACTCTTCCCCTCCATTTTCCAGGAACTCATCGCGAGCTTCCATGGCTATTTCTTCCAGGGTCTCTATACACTCGCACACAAAGGCAGGCGAGGCAATGGCAATTCTCTTTACCCCATCATGTGCCAGCTTCTCTATGGTTTTGTCTGTATAAGGTTGGAGCCATTCTTCCGGCCCAAAACGAGACTGGAAGGTAGTGATCCACTTTTCCTTTGGCCATCCTAGTTTCTCCTGAACCAGGCGGGAGGTTTTGGCACAGAAGCAGTGATAGGGGTCTCCTTCCATCAGGTATCTTTTAGGTAGTCCGTGGAAGGAGGTAAGAAATACTTCCGGAGGCGTTTCCAGCTCATCCAGCTTTCCCTTAATAGAATCGGCTAGCACCTCTATGTAGGCCTCTTCATCGTACCATCCAGGAGCAGTACGTATGGTAGGCTGCCATGCCAGGGTTTTTAGGTAGTCGAAGGCTTTATCATAGGCAGTAGCTGTGGTAGTGGCACTGTATTGCGGGTATAGCGCAAACAGGAGAATTTTGCTACAGCCCTGGTCCTTCAAGGATTCCAGCATCTTGGCGGTAGAAGGATTGCCATAACGCATCCCAAATTCTACCACAATATTATCGTGATCCTCAAACTCCTTCCCAATTTTTTCTGCAATAGATCGGGTATATACTAGCAGCGGAGATTCATTGGTACGCATGTCCCAAATGGACTGATAAGCTTTCCCACTTTTAAAAGGGCGTGAAGACAGGATGATTCCCTGTAGCAGGGGTTGCCATAACCAGGAAGGGTAGTCTATCACTCGTTTATCGCTAAGAAACTCTGAGAGATATCTACGTACCGACCTATAATCAGTGGCATCCGGTGTTCCCAGGTTTAGGAGCAATACGCCTATCTTCTGCTTCTTCACAGGTGGATGTCCTGATGGCAAAGGACTCACCTTAGTCTGATTATCTACCGTTGTCCCGTTCATGTGTTGCATAACCCAAATTAATACTGCTCTGAGAAAGCTTTCTTACTACGTTAAAAGCTTTATGTCCACAAAGATCGTGGCTCTTACTTCTACCCAAAAATCAATGGATTGTTTGAGCTTTTTTATTTCTTGTTAAAGATAGCTTCTATGGTAGAAGCCTAAGCCATCATCCTGTAATTTCTCAATAACCTTACCTAAAAAGCTAAATGATTGGCTTTGATTACTTTCTTATTAAGAGAAACCTCAACTCCCGCCAGCTTGTTGGCAAAGTTGAGGAATTAAATATGGCATTCAAAGTCAGTATTTATTGAAGTGCTTCTGCAAGATGTTTTTGTACAACTTCCGGCTGATCTATCCATAGACTGTGGCCTGCCTTTGCCACCACCCTTAGCTGCATCCGGGGAATGACTTCTGCCCATCCCTTGGCAAGTACAGCCCCAAAGTCAAGAAAATCATGATCCCCGATAATGAGACTAATAGGGTAGGAGGCATTCTTCATATCTTCAATAAAATTCCACCCTTCTTTTGGATAGGTGTTTTGAGTAAGGCCAAATACCTTTCCTTTATAAAGTGCTCTCCCTCCCCTAAGTTCCGTCCATTTGGTAACATCATAGAGCATCCTTCCAGCAAAGTTTATTCTGAGGAGACTGGTTTCCTCCTGAGAAGTTAAGGGCGGGGTAGACCTATCAAGCTGATACTTTGCCATTTCTTCCTGAATGGCAGATCTTTTAAGGAAGGCGTTTTTTTCATCTTCCATCTCTTCAGCAGGTTCCCAGTCCTCTTCTGGTAGAGGATTCTTGAGAAAACCAGGAGGAGACAAGAGAATGAGCTTCTTTATGTTCTCTGGATACCGTGATGCATAAGCACTGGCCAGGATAGATCCCATAGAATGTCCCACAAGGGTAAGTTGGTCTACCTTCAGGGCTTTTCGTAGACGCTCCACATCTTCTATGTGCTGATCAAAGGTGATGAGAGAGTCAGGAAAGGGTGATCTCAGAGAACCTCTTTGGTCATAGAGAATAAACCTTCCTACCTCTTCCATACCTTCCACAAGAGACATCATGCCTTGGAAATTACCACCCCATCCTCCATGAAGCAGAACCACGACCTGTTCTCCAGTTCCATATTCTCTCACGTAAATCTGGGGATCGTCATGCCAGGATCCGGTCGAAAGGAACCAATCGTTCATCTTCGGAAGATTAGCCCCTTCTTTTTCATTCACCCTTTGACTAAAAGTCGGAAGAGTACTGCTTAGCAGAAAGGAGGTAAAGAAAACAATCAAATACGGCTTCATA
>JBCDBC010001117.1:0-2371 GCA_039184535.1 Bacteroidota bacterium
ATGAAATCCAGAAGAGAAGAAATCATTGATATAGCAGCTACCTTATTCCATGAACATGGATTTAGAGGGACTACCCTTCAGATGATCGCCCAGGAAATGAGGATGGAGGCGCCCAGCCTTTATAATCACATTAAATCCAAGGACCAGATTCTCTCTGAAATCCTCATTCCAGTTGCTAGAGCCTTTGTATCACGTATGGAACAAATCTCCTCCTCACGCCTGACTGCCATAGAAAAACTGGAAAGACTCATCTCTTTTCATGTGAGTTTATCCCTGGAGAAACCTCATCATATGGCACTCATGATTCATGATTGGCACTACCTGAAAGAAACTAAGAAGGATGCCTTCATTCAGCATAGAAATGATTATGAAGGGAGCTTTATTTCCATCATTCAGCAAGCCATAGAAGATGGACAGCTGAAGGACATGGACGTTAGAATTATCCTGTTCGATCTGCTTACCACCCTTAGGTCCATGTATGCCTTTGTGCTCAGGTATAAGGAGTATAATGCTATAGACCTGGAAGAAAATATTAAGAAAGCCCTTATGGATGGGCTGAGAAAAAGTAGTACCTAATCCTTCGTCTCTTGAGTCAGGAGCTGAAAGACATTTTTTGCTCTTGAACCTACATTCCCTATCTTTAGCTTATTAAAAGAGTCTAAACATATCTTCAAGGCCAGGTATTGCTGCTAAATGATTAGTAGTAACATCTCTTCATACTGGCAATTTTAAGTGCCCTAATCCACTTAGGCACTTACCACTCAACCATTTTTTCGCATTTGTTTCTATCCATATGATCATGTATGGATGCACTTTTCATATTCTGATTAACCTAATCATGGAAAACATGAACCAAAATAAAGAGCTCATTCTCTCTTTCTATAAAGAAGTAATAGGCAACAGAAATGCTGACCTAGCCAAGGAAATCATTTCTGAGGATTACATTCAGCATAATCCAATGTTGAAAACCGGACTTACAGGTATACTTGAAGCCATAGAATTTCTTAAGAACATCCCTATTAAAAAACCATCCCGCTCGCCCATAAGACGTATCATTTGTGATCAGGATTTTGTGGCTACTCAGCTTTTGGTAGAAGTAGGAAATACTAAGCAAGTAGTCATAGACCTTTTTAGAGTGGACGGCGGTAGAATCCAGGAGCATTGGGATGCCATTGAAACTTATCCAGCAGAAACTGAAGGAGTAGACAGCTTAGTGGATGGCCCCAGCGAGATAGTAGACCAGTATCTTACCCAGGAGAACAAAAGAATAGTTCTGGATTTTATCCAAAAGGGATTGATGGAGAATGACCTTGAGAAGGTAAATGAACTAGCCCACAAGGAGTTTACTTTCCATCAGCTAGACTTAAATGAGGGATCCACACAGCTTTTGAACTTTCTGTCTAAGCCTGGCGGTCCACACGTACACAAGATTCACCGAATCATAGGAGAAGGGAATTTTGTCCTTGCTCAACTGGAAGGAGTTGATAGAGAGAAAAGTGTAGTTTCTTATCAGCTCTATCACCTGGCAGAAAGGAAAGTAACAGACTGCTGGATGGTAAGTCAGGAGATCCCTGGCCAAATGGCACATGATAACGGAATGATCTAAATTCCTAAAGAGAATACCTATTTAATCAGCATCCCAAGTACCCACCTGGGATGCTTTTTTGTTACAAAATCTTAGATAGCGATATCCGTACTTTCCTTTGAAGTAGACAGCACAATCATACTTTGGACACTCCCTAAATCAGAGATCAGGGTAAGCTTATTGAGAATGAAGGTCTCATAGGCTTCCACATCCTGTACTACAATCTTAAGCAGGTAATCAAAGTTACCGGAAACCCTGTGGCACTCCAACACTTCCCCAAACTCATCTATCTTTTTCACAAACCTGTCCAGATAATTTCGGGTATGTCCCTTGAGGGTAAGGCCTATGAATACCGTCTGCTTAAAGCCCAGCTTTCTTCTGTTCAATAGAGCGATGTACTTCCCAATAAAGCCTTCTCTCTCCAGACGTTTGATCCGCTCAAAGATAGGCGTAACCGTCATCCCCAAAAGCGAAGCGACCCGCTTATTAGTCTGGTTTCCATCTTTCTGGAGAATCCGGAGAATTTTTAAGTCGGTATTATCAGGTTGGTAGCTCATAGGCTAATGGTGTCTATTCTCAGGAAAAATATTTTCTCTAAATATATCCAATTAGGGAGATTTATAGAAATTATTTCTTTCATAAGAAAACATCAAAGAATAATCATATAGCATATTCAAAATAATCCCGAATTAAGCACCTGCATAGCAGGAGATTGCGTATATTTAATAATTAGTACACGAACTATTGCATTTACACACATTGCGGAACCACCTAACCCAAGCAAAT
>JBCDBC010001118.1:0-2370 GCA_039184535.1 Bacteroidota bacterium
GTATGATCTGCCATGTTCATATCTACCCCCCTCTCATAACGGAAGGAAGAATCTGAGTGGATTCCGTGCCGCTTAGCAGACTTACGTACGGTGCCCGGAATAAAATAAGCCACTTCCAGGAAGACGTTTTTCGTCTTGGTAGTCACCCCTGAGTTGATCCCTCCCATAGTTCCCCCTATACAAAGCGGCTTAGTAGTATCACAAATCATTAGGTCCTCATGGGCTACTAGCTTTCTCTCTACTTCATCCAGTGTAGTGAAAGGGGTCTCTTTCTCCAGCGTCTTAACGATGATTTTCTGCCCTACAATCTCATCCGCATCAAAGGCGTGCATAGGATGTCCAAGTTCCATCAACACATAGTTGGTGATATCCACCACATTATTAATAGGTCGTAACCCTATGCCTGTCAGCCTTTGCTTCAGCCAGTCAGGGCTATCTTTCACTTCAATGCCCTTAATGTAGACAGACATGTATCGTTTACAGCGAGAATCATCTTCTATGCTTACGGGGATAGGGTTTTTGAATGTACCTTTAGATGAATCAAACTTCATTTCTGGGAGTCGAGCCTTCTGCCTCATGAAGGCTCCCAGGTCTCTTGCTACTCCAAAGTGAGAGGCGCCATCTATTCTGTTCGGCGTGAGATCTATTTCTATGATATAGTCCTTATCCAGTTCTATCACTTGATTTACAGGAGTACCTGGCGTAGGTTCTCCATCCAAAACCATAATGCCATCATGATCTGTCCCCAGACCCAACTCATCTTCAGCACATATCATCCCCATGGAGACTTCTCCTCTAATTTTTCCTTTCTTGATTTTGAAAGGATCTCCCTCAGTCGGGTAAAGAGTAGTTCCTACGAGAGAGACAGGCACCTTTTGTCCGGCCGCTACATTAGGGGCACCACAAACTATCTGTAAAGGTTCTTCCTGACCTACATCCACCTTACACACTCGGAGCCTGTCAGCATTAGGGTGCTGCTCGGCAGAAAGTACGTGCCCCACGACTACTCCTTCCAGATTTCCCTCTACCCCTCCTGTTTCTTCCAGTCCTCCTACCTCCAGCCCTAAGTCCGTCAATATCTCCGACAGCTTAGCAGGATCATAATCGAAATCTATATAGTCTTTGAGCCAATTATAAGAAACCTTCATAGTTTTTACTTATTCCATTTCTTGACGTGAGAATATGTCGAAGAAATATGGGCGCAAATCTAGGACTTTTGAAGGAAAGATGTTTTGTAAGGAGGAGAATAATTGCAGAAGGACTACTAAGCCATATCCAACCATCCTTAGCACTCACTGGTAGTTAGGATGAAACCAGTCCTGTTTTTTGTAGTAAATTATAGTAGACAAAAATACTGATGTACAGTGGTAAGGAAAGTTCGCAGCATATTATTCCTGGTTCAGAGTTCCTTATCGCTTTCAGTTTCACCCATCACTAACGTAGACACTTATGGTATTTGATTTAGACATGATCAAACAGGTGTACGAGCGAATGCCTTCCAGAATAGAGGCTGCTCGTACCCTACTGGGGAAACCCTTGACACTTACCGAAAAAATTCTCTATTCTCACCTACATCCAGAGACCCCACTTAAGGCTTACACAAGAGGAAAGGACTATGTAGACTTTGCACCTGACAGGGTAGCCATGCAGGATGCTACTGCCCAAATGGCCTTACTCCAATTCATGATGGCAGGTAAGCCTAAGGTAGCTGTTCCTTCCACTGTTCACTGTGATCATCTGATTCTAGCCAAAATAGGAGCAGATGAAGATCTGGAGACAGCTAATGACGTGAATAAGGAGGTATATGATTTCCTGACTGATGTCTCGAATAAATACGGGATTGGATTCTGGAAGCCTGGTGCAGGAATCATCCACCAGGTGGTACTGGAAAATTATGCTTTCCCAGGTGGGCTGATCATAGGGACTGATTCACACACACCCAATGGCGGTGGATTAGGTATGCTGGCTATTGGAGTGGGGGGAGCTGATGCCGTGGATGTAATGGCTGATATGCCTTGGGAATTAAAGATGCCCAAGATCATTGGGGTAAACCTCACTGGAGAATTAAATGGTTGGTCCAGCCCTAAGGATGTCATTCTAAAGGTAGCAGGCATCTTAACGGTAAAAGGGGGAACGGGCGCTATCGTAGAATACTTTGGCCCCGGTGCAAAGTCCATGTCTGCTACCGGAAAAGGAACCATTTGTAATATGGGTGCAGAGATAGGAGCCACTACCTCTACCTTTGGATATGATGAGTCTATGGCGCGCTACCTCAGAGCAACTGAGAGAGCAGAGCTGGCAGAATTATGTGACAGCATGGCTGAGCACCTGACAGGGGATGCAGAAGCTTATGCAGACCCAGAGAAACAC
>JBCDBC010001119.1:0-2365 GCA_039184535.1 Bacteroidota bacterium
GGATAAGCATATAGCAGAAAGAAATATTGAGGAAATTCTCACAGACCATGCTTACTGTGAGCAGAAAGCTGCCAGTACAGCTATTTCTCTTATTGTACAGTACCCGGAGCATGAAGAGTTGGTAGAAAAAATGAGTGATCTGGCCCAGGAAGAAATGGGTCATTTCAGAATGGTCCACAAGCAGATCATGAAACGCGGGTATAAGCTGGGAAGAGAAAGGAAAGACAGCTATGTAAATGAGCTGATGAAGTTCACCAAGGTGAAGGGGAAAGGAAGGGAAGAAACCCTGGCTGACAAGCTACTCTTTGCAGCTATGATAGAAGCCAGAAGCTGTGAGCGCTTTAAGGTACTTTCTGAAAACATAGATGATCAAGACCTGTCAACTTTCTATCATAAGCTGATGATTTCTGAAGCCAGACATTACACCATGTTTATTAAACTGGCGAAAGCGCTTTGTCCCAATGTGGATATAGATAGCAGGTGGGAAGAGTTTCTCGTCTTTGAAGGAGAGGTGATTAGCCGCTACGGGAAGAAAGAAGCCATCCACGGATAAGCCAAACTCATGCAGATTAGGCAGAAATCTTACAAATAAATCACTCAAATTAGCCAGTGGTCTGAGAAGGCTTTCAGATGGGTATTTGTTTGTGTAATTTCACAGCATTGTTAGAGAAAAGAATTTAGGATTATGGCCTCCCTACAAACTAAGCTGACATCAGCAGATGTCAAGACTTTGCTTGCAGATCGCAACTCCAGGCTTGGGAACATGATGTTGATGATTGTCCTCTTCTATGTCCTCATGCCTGCCCTCTTCCTGTACGTATTCAAATTCACCTACGCTGATGTAGGGATCTACGCACTCGTAACGGGTATACTTCTGTTTGCGGCCAGCAGAGTCATCGGAAAAAAGTATGCTGAGTGTAAGAAGGATCTTGAAGCAGGTACCAAAATTACCGGCACTTATGAGTTAATCCATAAGCACAAGATTAGTCTTCGCGGAAACAGCAAATGTTGGTTCACCCTGAATATGGATGGCCAAAAAGACCTGAGTGTTCCTTCAGATGTGTACTACAGACTAGAAGAAGGAGACACCATCTACATTGAAATGACAGAGGCGAGTAGGAAGCTGTTGAAAGTAGAAAAAGTCGCCTAAGTTTTCTTCTCATTCGTTATGATATACCTGTAAAAGGAGGCATCTTGCCTCCTCATTTTTTTATATGCCCATTAGTAAAGACCAGATCCAGCAGATCCATATACAGCTTAGTATTAATGAGCAGGACTTACTCAGAATCATGCTAAGTACGTCAGGCGCTATTAACAGGATGGGAGATGGGAGCCTGGAAGATAGTTCTCCGGCATTTTTCATGGGGAGAACAGAGGAGCCTTTCTATGAGGAGCTGATGGAAGCATTCTCGGAAGACTGGTTGGTCAACACTGGAAGGTATGAGTTTGAAGACCGTACAGGGGATACTGCCCACTTTTCCATCACCCTTTCTTCTGAAGCTGAAGAAACAGGCTTTGCATTTACCTATGGCACTACCTCTCAAGGTCCACCTGAAGAACTGGTAGAATGGGTTTCATTGGCAGTGGAACTAACCCAGGAGTGGTTTGAGGAACAGTTTGCTCGCAAAAAACAACGCAGAAAATAATGGTAGAGAAGTGGGAAAAGACAGGAGAGACCCTTGCCTACAAAGGGTATAGAAGTATCCTTAGAAAACACTTTATTCTCCCTAATGGCAGGGAAGCAGATTATGACATAGTCAAGAATCACTCCTTTGTCACCATAGTAGCCCTCACAGAAGAGGAGGATCTCTTATTAGTTAAGCAGTTTAGAGCAGGTCCGGAAATGGTTATGTTGAATTTACCTGCGGGCTATATTGACCAGGGAGAAAGCCCAGAAGAAGCTGCTGTCAGAGAATTACGGGAAGAGACCGGTCATACCAGTGAAGCGGTAACCTTCCTCAAAAAAGTCTGCCGACCCTATACTACGGTAGAAGAATTTATCTTTCTCGCCCAAAATTGTAGGCTCACTCATAGCCCCGAACCAGATGAAGATGAGTTTCTGGAAATAATAAAGTTCAATATCTCACAATTTAGAACTTACTTAAGAAATTCAGACAATTTTGATTTTGATGGAATTGCAGCATTCTATCTCGCATTAGAAAAGCTACATTCATTTTAAATTCCAAACCCATAATCATCTCCCACTAAATCAGCGATTTACAGCATAAATCACCTAATTCATATACTCATTTGATTCGCGTTCTTGAGAATTACCAAAAAACAGACTATTGGAATTCGATTTTATCAGGAAGAGGTAATTCCTGCCTGACAATAGCTATTTACCGTTTAGGAAATACAATTGACC
>JBCDBC010001120.1:0-2361 GCA_039184535.1 Bacteroidota bacterium
CATTGGAAATGTACCTACATCAACCTCTTATGGACATGCGAATGCTGCTGGCGCAGTTGTAGTAGGAGCTTCAGCTTATTTCAACACACCTGCCTTTGGTGCACCAAGACCCTTCCTGAATGGATTTTCATCATTAGGAGGAGTACCCATTTTATATGATCCTGCAGGTAACAGAATAGAGGATGATGTAAGAGAGCAGCCTAAGTTAGTAGGGCCAGACGGAGCCAATACCACATTCTTCGCAGGTCAGTCAGATATAGAGGGAGACGGCTTTAACAACTTCTTCGGGACATCAGCTTCAGCCCCACATGCAGCAGCAGTAGCAGCGCTATTATTAGAAGCTAATCCTACGCTTTCTCCCGATGAAATCCTGGAGCTCATGCAGGCTACGGCCATAGACATGGACAATCCCTATTCACCAGGATTTGATACTGGTTTTGACTTTGCTACGGGAGCAGGATTTTTACAGGCAGATCAGGCCTTAGGCATACTTACAGGAGCTCCAGTAGTTACCAGCTTTACGTTAATAGATGCAGATACAGACATGCCTATAGATGGCTTTGATCCTATACCAGCCGGATCTACGATAGATCTCTCTACTTTGTCTACCGCTAACCTTTCTGTTCGAGCAAACACTGAACCTGCCACTGTAGGAAGTGTTTCCTTTAGTCTCACGGGCTCTTTAGAAAGTACCAGGACGGAAAACGTGGCGCCATATGCCCTGTTTGGAGATAATGGAGGAGATTTCAGGCCACAGAACCCAGATCCAGCAGCGGGAGATGTGTACCGTTTATCAGCTACTCCATTTACTGGAAAAGGAGGATCAGGTACAGAAGGGGTAGGAAGAGAGATTGCCTATAGGTTTGTGGCACCTGCTATGGCTGTAGCCAGCAATGAATTTTCTCGGGCACCACAAAGCCGTAAGCTTAGTGTCTATCCTAATCCAGTAAAAGAAACCCTTTACCTGAATCTGACCGATATAGGTACTACTGAGGCTACAGTAGTAGTTTACAATCACATGGGCCAACTCATGATGACTGAAAATATTGATACCAATTCCCAAAGAGGACTGGATTTCTCAGGCCTGAAAACGGGCTTATATATGGTGGAGATCGTTTCTGGAGAATACAGAGAGATAAAAAGTGTTGTTCATGAAGAATAGATATTATGAGAACCTTTCCTGAGAACGGGAGGGTATTCTCAGAGAATACATACATTTACAGCGGAGCCTCATGTGGCTCCGCTTTTTTTATTTCACCCTTCAGGAGAAATCTACAACAAATATTTTCCGCATGCCCAGGACAGGATTTGATCATATAGCTTTCATCTATGACTGGTTAGCAAAGCTGGTATATGGAGAAGGAATCCTGCGAGCTGCTACTTTGGGATTTGATGAAGTAAGGCAGGAGGATAGAATGCTCATACTAGGAGGAGGCACTGGCAAAATACTTACTTTCTTGGCAGACGGATATTTTCCCAAAGAGATAGTCTATATAGAACCTTCCGCCAAGATGATGGCAAAAGCACAGAAGGTTTGGGCCTCTCTTGATGTACCTTCCACGGTAAGTATTAAGTGGATTTTAGGGACAGATCGCTACCTAGAGGGGAAGCAAGAGTATGAAATTCTACTTACTCCTTTTGTGTTAGACCTTTTTCCTGAAGCTGAATTGAGAAAGATATTTCTTAGGCTACATAAATCCTTAAAGCAAGGGGGCTCTTGGTTATACGCTGACTTTTTCCTGAAGAATGATAACTATCATTTTCTGCGTAAAGGACTCTTAGGGTTCATGTATCTGTTTTTTAAGCTGATTTGTGGAGTGGAAAATGATAAGCTGCCAGAAACAGATAAGCTGTTTGAGAAATATGGATACATAAAGAGAAGGAGAAAAGAGTTTTCTTCAGCTATGATAGAAGGGATTGTTTATCAAAAGCCCTAATTCAGTTCATCTTTGATGCTGATCAAGAGAGCAAGAAATTGTTTGTAAGCTTCAGCTGGATACTTCTCATTGAGTAATCCGGGGATAAGACAGGCTAACTCATTATCCATCACGTAAAGAATAGCTTCTGGGACGCTTTTGAAACTTACCACCATGTCCATTTTGATTTCATCGGACAGGATTCTGTGTGAGAACATTAGGTCATTGGTGAGTACCTCTAGCCATGGTGCTATACTATGTGAAACAGGTTGAGGTCTGTAAACGGGAATCTGATTGAGTAGGGGACTTGGTTCTACATCATTTCTGGAGATTCTGATGGCCATAAGATTGGGGTTGATCATGGGTAGGCTTATTTTCACTGCCCACCAGTATTTACCGCTTTCAGGGTCCGCAGCTTGTACGGGTAAAATATGGGTAGGGTAGC
>JBCDBC010001121.1:0-2360 GCA_039184535.1 Bacteroidota bacterium
CCGGCAACTCGCGAGCGCCTCATGCTCTGCGCTCAGGCACCGCCCGGCGACAATTACATTGCGGCCCTCGCGTGCATAGTGGTAGAGGGGAAGCATTCTCAAGTCAAATGGATAAAACCCCAGGGCAGGGTACATTTTGATTCCATGAAAGCCATTCAGGAGGTGATCCTTTACCTCCTGCAGGAAGTTGGGCTCATCCGTGAATCTCCTTGGGTCTACGCAGATAAAGGGGATCAACTGCTTAGGATGTTTTTTGTGTACATCAAGCAGTTCTGATAACTGATCCTTATAGGAAGCGGGCATGCCTCCTGCGCCCATATACTCCATGTCCATGGCTAGCACCACAAACTGTGTGTCATTGGGGTAGAGCTTTCTTAGCTGATTGAAGAGGTCTTCCTGCTTATCCATACTTGCGAAGGACCCCATATGCGTCAATCGATTCAGGTAGGATTTGGTGTGTTCATTAATGCTAATAACTCTCCTAAGTAGGAGGAGAACCAATGTCCTGAACCATTTAAAAAAGAGGAAGGCCAGGAAGACAAATCCTATCTGAAACCAGGTATTTCTTAGAAGGGGGTAAGTGAGCACATCATCCAGTCCCTCCTGCATGGGTTTAAAGGCCGTCACCATACCCGTTTTGGTGATCAGGTGTCCAAGGGCTACTACTGCTAATACGAAGCCAGCCAGACCCATAAGAAGGAAGACAAACCTGAAAAAGAGATAGTAGTACCTCAGATAGGAGATATTGTAGTTCAGCTTTTTCCATCTCCTGACGAGTCCCAGCCATAACTCACTTCTGGAGAAGAATCGGAATACCTTAATGATGAAGGCAGTACTGATGAGGTAAAGTGGCCAGGGAATAAGTCGCTTACCTAAATGATTAGGGACATGCTTACGGGTGAAAATATGCGTATGGGCATTAATCAAGGGAGGATTAATGGGATCTTTCATGGGCTAATGTGATGGTTGTGAGGAAATTTCTTTCCTATTCAGCCATCAACTTACAAATTCAGCCTGACATTTTCCTGTAATTAAGGCCTTGAAACATCCGGATAGCCTATCTGGCTAAGCACTTCATCTACTATTTCTGCCATTCTCAGACTATCCTCAAAAGAAAAAATCGGACATTCCAATAGGCCAGCTTCTATACACTCAATGGCAGCAATGGTCTCATGATAGTAGCCCGTACGTATGTAGGGTAGGGTATACTTCTCTTCTTTCCCCTCAAGAGAGGTCTTATAGCTACTGGCTTTCCAGAAAGAGGGTAGTTGCATGCTTCCTTTTTCTCCGCCTATTTGGGCCGTATGAGGAGTTTCCACATCTATGCCAGAGAATAGTTGGGCAGTAGGTCCTGCTTTGTATTGGAGCTGTATGCTGCAGTGAGCATCTACGCCAGTTCCAGCCATGCTAGCTTGTGCCTGTATATTCTCAGGTGTATTTCCGAAAAGATCCATGGCCATGGCAAGTGGATATACCCCCACATCATAAACAGATCCACCAGCCAGTGCAGGGTTCAGCCATCTTTTATCTGGTTCATAGGGGGAGTAAAAAGAAAAATCTGCCTGTAGCCAATGGCACTTTCCAATGATCCCGGCATGTAATTCTCCCATAGCTTTTCGGTAGGCTGGCAGAAATCGGGTCCACATTCCTTCCATCAGAAAACACTTTTCTTTTCTTGCCATTTCCTGCATCTCTTTTACCTCATCAGCAGAAATCCCAATAGGTTTTTCGCAAATGACATGCTTCCCATAAGTGAGGGCTAAGAGTGTGTGCTCCTTATGAAAATTGTGGGGGGTACTTACATAGATGATGTCTACCTCTTCATCCTTGCATAGGGCTTCATAAGCATCATATATCTTCACTTTTGGGTAGCGTTTTGCCAGTTCTGTGGCATTTGATCTCGAGCCAATGGCATATAATTGTTGTGTTGGAATAGCGTGTAGGCTTTTGATAAACTGCGGTGCGATAAGCCCATGTCCCAGGATTCCCCATTTCATATTTTCGGTCTATTTGAATTATATGTAAAAGGTATAATTATTGATTTCAGAACTAAAATAGATGAAAATCATGAAACGAAATAGGTATGATTTTCTCTTTATAATTTTTTGAAATTAATATTCTTTCTGATTCTTCGATTCTATCTTAGAATATGCCTTGAAATAAGTGAAAAGCCCTTTTTTTGACCAACTGAACAATTAATTTATACTATCAAGTTCGAATTATATTTATTATTGATATATACATTCAATGTTAATTAACATGTTGTGTAAATATTAATTTTTTAGATTTATTTGAAAAAATAGTATGTAAGGAAGTATTTTTTTTATACATTTAATTCCTGCTCGAAAATTGCTCTCCAG
>JBCDBC010001122.1:0-2359 GCA_039184535.1 Bacteroidota bacterium
GAAGTTACCAGCTAAGCTGTTAGAGAAGACAAATGGGACTTTCTAATAGGCCCAATCATTTGTTAAAAATATAGATTAAATATAATAAGTTTTTCCTGAAATAGAAATGACTTATTATACGAATAAATTAATAATTGGGAATCTACCATGAGGTAAATTCCCAATTATTGAATGGTTCTCACTTTTTAGTTCCTGATGATTAATTTCTTTGTTTCAAACCTTTCCTCATTGTTGACCCGAAGCAGATAAACACCCTGCGCCAGGTTGGTGAACTCCAGCTTCTTAGATCGTATTCCGGAAGAAAGAGTTGATGTCCAAACTACCCTACCTGTTTTATCCATCAACTTAAGCTTTGTATCTCCCTGCCAATCTGTTGGGATACTGAGGGTGCTTATTCCGTTTGTTGGATTGGGGTACAGTTGAACTAAGAAAGGATGATCAGGTAAAGATCCATTTGAGCCGAATACCTCAAATTCAATTTCTTTCGTCGTTCCACTTTCTCCTACTGCAGCTGGTAGCTGGTAGGGAGTAGCTTTTAAGGTGTAAATTCCGGGGAATAGGGTGGAAGCTCTATAATCTCCATTGTTATCTCCAAATAAAGACCATGGGGGACGATTCTCTGTCCTTCTTAACCTAATGGGGCCTTCCATTTCAAACTTGACAGAACTAACATCACCTTGAGTTTGGGCCTCAATATTGACGGGTCCAAGGGTCGCATAGTTCAACATATCTCCTGAGTTAATCTCTCTAATGGGGAGATCAGTATCTGCATTGATCAGCATAAACCGGGTAACGGTTGGTAGGGTGATATCCTGGAACTCGTAAGCTCCCATATCTACAGTCCCTTCGAAAATTCTGGGATTTCCAGCAAGATCTGTCAAAGATTCAACGGTAGTGTTTAATCCGGCATTGATCGCAGGGCTTTCTGCTAATAGACTCAAATCTCCTGTTGTCACGTCCACAAAGAGGGGATCAGCATCTATATTTCCTTCTCCTGGCCAACCACTCTGATACAGACAATGACTCAGCGTAAGTTCTTCCAGATTTCCCCAAAAGGGAAAATCATCTTCCGACTGATCCAGATCGTCTCCAGGTTTGGCAAAGTATTGATTTCCATTTCTCCAGAAAATGGAGTTGAACACCTGCGTGCTACCACTTAATAGTAATGCCGAACCATTCGCATCCTCTGAATATACATTGTTACTGAAAAAGGTGCTATTTCGGATAGTGAGAACATTTCCTTCACCGGTAAATATTCCGCCGCCTCCCCCAGTGGAAGCATAATTGCCCGTAAACACACAATTTTCTATGTCTAGTTGGGGTATTTGTACCGATATGGCACCTCCTGGATCAAGAGACTCATTGTCGATAAACCGCGAATTTGTAATTCGAAGGCTATCTACGCCTGTTATATATAATCCTCCTCCCTCATCGTCAGTGTAATTATCTTGGAAGAGGCAAGCATCAATAAGGGGGCTTACATTGACTAGCCTTAGCCCACCACCATCAAAAATATCATTTACATTTGATACAAAACTACAGTTTCTGATGATGGGGTTAGTAATTAGGGTAGGATCTGTTTTCGACAAAAACATACCTCCACCTAAATTATCTTCCGTTCCAGACCAGTTTTCTGCATCTCTGATAGTTAGCCCATCTATGATGGTGTTATCTGATAAATTTTCTCCAGAAACTACAGAATAGGAATGTACTGTATCATTGTTTACAGGCTCTAAGCCCAGTATCCCACTTAAGATGGTAGGGTGAAGTGTCCAGTCTCTATCGCTTATGGTAGATTCATTTCCGTCAAAGCCTCCATACAGGCTGACCCCATCTACCAATTGGAAGGTTACTTTTCTGTCTAGGCCATCAGTAGGGACATATGTGCCTTCAGCTAGCCAGATGGCTGTTACATCCCCACAGTTCCTGGCAGTAGCCAAGGCATCCTGAAGATCTGTATAAGCATTTGTCCAGGAAGAACCGTCATTCTGACCTCCTGCATCTGCATCTACAAAGAGGATAGAATTAAGGGAGCAGATTATCCGCTGAAATTCATAAGCACCCATGTCTACGGCCTCTCCTATGACTCGTGGAAGTCCGGCTAGGTCAGTATTGCTGATGACGAACTTAGAACTACCTGCATCTATGGCCGGACTACCTAGCCCTAACCTGAGATCCAGGCTGGAAAAAGTAGTATCTACAAATTCAGGATATAGATCCAGGTTGTTTTCCCCGGGACCATCCCATCCATTTTGGACAGTAGAATGAGCAATATAGATACCGGAAGTAGGCGGGGTAGTAGAACCAAAGAATGACCCATATGAGATCTCCCCTTCTTGGTCAGAGGGGTCTACATTGC
>JBCDBC010001123.1:0-2359 GCA_039184535.1 Bacteroidota bacterium
ACCTATGTAATGGTAAGCGTGAAGGAGCACCAGAAAATGGCTATTCCGGCTGATGTACGGGAACAATTTGAAAGAGGAGCATCAGGAATAGTTAACCATGCTGGTGTAGAGATTACAGAAAGATCTGTTTGATTTAGCCTAAGGATTGGGGGAATTAAGTAAAAAATAGTAATTTTTATATATAAAGGACTTAAACTAAACACTGGAGACAACTCAACACTATGGAAAATATAATTCTCTTCTTTCAGGAGCTTAGCAGTGCACAGAAGTTTTTCTGGATTGTACTCTGTATGAGCATATTCTGGCTATTAGAAGGGGCCTTCCCTTTAGTAAATCACCAATACCAAAAGTGGAAGCATGCTAAGGTTAACCTCACTCTGCTAACCACCACCATCATCATCAATGTTCTTTTCGGATTGCTCATAGCTGCTGTGATTGTATGGACTGAGACTAATAGCATAGGTGTGCTATACATGGTAGAATTACCGCTTTGGCTGGAAGTATTATTAGGCGTCGCCTTACTGGATTTGATCGCTCAGTATACGGTCCACTTCCTGCTTCACAAGGTAAAATTCATGTGGAAATTCCATATGGTCCACCATAGTGATACCAAGGTGGATGTTACCACTGGAACCAGACATCATCCTGGAGATTATTTATTCCGAGAGCTGTTTGCATTGATCGCCATTGTGGTCGGAGGAATTCCTTTTGGCGTATATATGCTGTACAGAATCATTACGGTTCTGATGACTTACTGGACACATTCCAATCTGAATATGCCAGCTATATTAGATAAAGCCTTAAGCTTTGTGTTCATTACGCCTAACATGCACAAGTTTCATCATCATTTTGAAAGGCCCTGGACTGATTCCAACTACGGAAACATATTCTCTCTATGGGATAGAGCCTTTGGAACTTTCGTGTATGATGACCCACAGAAAATCCAATACGGATTAGATGTACTGGAGGATCAGCATTCAGATGACCTCATATATCAGCTAAAAGTCCCCTTTGATAATTCTATCAAGACGGATTACTAGAGGCTAAATAGGAGAGCGTGGGAGTAATCATAAGTAGATTCTCACTCTCTCCTTAGGGCATGTATGGGCGTTCTCATGGCTGCTTTCACTGTCTGATAGCTAACGGTAATCAGCGTGATAGAAAGTGCTCCTAGTGCGGCCGCAGTAAAAATCCACCATATGAGTTCTATTCGGTAGTCAAACTGCTGAAGCCAGTTATCCATGACATAGTAGGCTAAGGGTGTGGCTATCAAGCTGGATACCAAAACCAGGGCCACAAAGTCTTTGGAAAGTAAACCCCAGAGCGAGATAACCGAGGCGCCAAACACTTTTCGGATCCCTATTTCCCTTGTACGGCGCTCTGCCAGATAGGAAGCTAAGCCTAATAATCCTAAGGCACTGATGAAGATAGCCACAAGAGCGAAAATACCTGCTAACTTTCCCACCTGATTCTCCATGGCAAACTTCTTATCAAACTCCTCATCTACGAAGCTATACTCAAAAGGAGAAGCCGGATTATACGTCTCGAAAATAGGCCGCACAGAGGTCAGGGTTTCCTGTAGATCTATCCCTCCTTTCACACGGATCAGGACATTGTTACCAACATCTGAAACGAACATGATCACACCCGGCCCTACCGACTCAAAAGGGTTTTGCATGAGCACATCCTCCACTACTCCCACGATTATTTTCTCTCTTCCACCTGATGTCATAGTCCTCCCGATGGGATTTTCATAGCCAATGACCTCAAGGGCCGTTTCATTGAGGATGATCGCATTAGAATCGGTAGAAAATTCTCGGGAGAATGGTCTTCCCTGCGTAAGGTAAGCCCAGCTGCTTTCTCATAGTCCCACTCAGTCATGAGGACTTCCAGGGCTATGCGGGCTTCTGGGTCCTTACCGTCCCAAGAGAAATCACTCCATTTATTGTAGACCTCCGTCATGGGGCTTGAAGTTCGGGTTACTGCATCTATGTTACCTGTTCCTAGTAATGCCTGTTTTAAAGCACCAAAGTTTCTATTGATGTCCTCGCTTCCCTGAATGGAGATGAGGTTGTCAGGATTATAGCCTATGGACCTATTCTTCCCATATTGGATCTGCTGGAAAACTACCAGGGTTCCTACAATCAGTCCTACAGATATCATGAACTGGAATACCACCAGTAGTTTGCGAAATATCACAGGACCTTTCCCATGTTTCATGGTTCCAGAGAGAATCTTAACAGGTCGGAAGGAGGAAAGGTATAAAGCCGGATAGCTTCCCGCTATCATTCCCGTGAGAATACAAATCCCTAACCCTATCCCCCAGAGATATCCATTGCTAGCATCCAAACTGATATGC
>JBCDBC010001124.1:0-2354 GCA_039184535.1 Bacteroidota bacterium
CAATCTCTATATGGTAAGCATCTGAAAATCCTTTCATGGTCTCATTTACCTGCGCTGGGGGCGTTCTTGCATCCAGGGTTCCACTGATAAATAGGGTAGGGATATCTGACTGAATGGGAAGGGTAGGGTCAACACTCATTTCGTTCTCCACCCAGTGGTCTTTTGCAGCAGAAAATGGGAAGTTTACGGCATTTCCAAACAGACTCGCCTCAGCTTCCTGCTGGATCCTGGCCCAGCGTGCTTCACTGGCCCCGGATGCTAAGTACTGGTTGATTCCGTTCCCTGCTATCCCTAAGCCAAAAACAATTCGTCTCTGTACAAACCATTGGAGCATGGAGTAGTCCCTCTGATCTATAGTATACAATAGTCTGGGCATGATGGGGATATCTTTCGCATCGTCTATGTCCAACCTGAGTATGATAGCCAAACCAAAAGGCCCTACAGGTATCTCTACTTCCTTTCTGCTTAGTGGATTGATGATCGTAAGCATAGCAGGTTCTTTAGCTAATTTCTGCATGACCTGCTCCACAAGTTCACTGAAATCCGGAATGCTAATATTTATGTTGGGATCCTGAGCTACCATGTCACTGATAATGTCTACTTGTTTATCTAAATAAGAGGGATAGTTGAGGGCTTGAGTAGGGGCATCTGCTCCTACCAAAACAGCTCTTTCAATTCTCTCCGGAAATAGATTTATCAGGTAAGTTCCTATGGTAGTACCAAAGCTATATCCGAAAATAGAGTAGGTATCCAAGCCTAAAGCTGTAGCCAGGGCGTTAAAGTCTCGGGCGTGTTCCTCTATGTTATAGCCTCTTACATCTACCCCTCTCTCTTCGAAGGCTGGAAGCGCTTTCTCCACCATGGCTTTGTAATGCTGGTTAGCGGCTTCTTCAGTAAGGAAGAAGTTGGTGGGAAAGTCTCCCTCCCAGATATAGGTGAGGTCTTCATCTTCTTCATTTCCACGTTGGTCCACGAAGATCAGGTCAGATACTTCCAGAATCTCCAGCCAGTCGGTCAGGTCTGAAGGACTTTCTGCCTGCCAGGTACAGGTAGCACCTCCCCCTTCCAGATACATGATGGGAGTCGCGGGAGTAGGCGAGGTAGAATGAAGGTGGACATACTTGATTTTGATTTCGCGACTATCTGGATTTTGTCTATTCTCAGGAACTACCAGATATCCTTCTTCTCCTTTAATCTTGAGCTTTTCTGTGGTCTTATAAGTTTTCTTTTTTACATCCACCAGCCTTTCCTGAGCCAATAGACTAGAACTTACGCTTAGGATGCCTACAAGAATGAGGGTTATACATATTATTCTTTTCATAGCTATTGTTTTTCCTCAAAAGTGGGCTGACAGGAAGAAAAACAAAAGTTTCCCTAGTCTCAGATGGCCATTTGAGATTCTTTTAGGGGTAAGGAAAGGTGCTTTATTTTGAATTCACGCCAAGGCGCAAAGCCGCAAGGACATTTGCTAACTCAGGATTTATGGGACCTCATCGAATAAAATCACTTCTGATGTTTCACAAATTCGGTAGGAGTGAGGCCTGTTTCCTTTTTAAAGGCGCGGTAAAAGGAAGCTTTAGAACTAAAGCCTGCATCTTTGGCCAGGCCTAAAATCGAAAACTTATGGCTGTCTGGTTCCAGTACTTTTGCTTTGAAGGCTTCTATTCTGTGCTGGTTAATGAGGTCGTTAAAGTTGGTGTGGAGGCTTTCGTTGATGATGGTGGAAAGCTGGTTGATGGGCCAGCCCAGATGTTCTGCTAAACTGGAGACCGTGAGGGAAGTATCTTCATATAGTTTTTCTCTACTCAAGGCCTGGAGAATTTGCTGCTTCTTCTGGTCCAGCTCTTGTTCAGAAAGGGTGAATTTTTTGGCTCGCTCTGTATATGCTTCTACGGCTTTAGCATAACGAGTAATGTATAGGTAGCCAAGTGTATAAATACACAATCCCATGATGGCACCTAAGGGTTTGTAGATGTAAGCGGAATGGTCATCAAACTGATCTATGAAGAAAAGCGCAATGGGAATGGACAATAGTAAGAAACCAATGATGGTACTCCAACATATGATGATGTAGGATAGCCATTCCTGTACCTTAGTGAATTCCCTCAGCAGAATCCTGCTATCTCTGGATTCTTTAAATATCAACCAGCCGTAAATCCCTAGCTGAATAGCCCCTAGAAAGGCCATGCTCAACCCAATGCTTTGAATGAGAGGAATGTTCTCATAGGCCCAGTCCATATTAGCTCCCAGGTAAAGAAAAAATCCAGTGAAGAAAAAGACATCAAAAATTAAGGATGGCAAAAAATGAAGCAGGTCCTTTTTGAGAAATTTCCTCTTAGGGTTTTTGATGGATA
>JBCDBC010001125.1:0-2353 GCA_039184535.1 Bacteroidota bacterium
ATTTTCTTTTATGCATCCTCTAAGCACTTCCCCTATCTGAAGTGGAATCCTTTAACTGATAAGAGGATGATTTCTGACCTACTTGGGATTGTATTCTCCCTTATATCCTTATACCTGTTTATCCAGACCTACGGAGCAGCTACAGGTACTATCACCTGGATCATAGCCCTTACCACCATTTTGTCTGGTATCATCTTGTCCATCAAACTTAAGCCCAATTCTATCTGGCTATGGGTAGCTTCAAGTTTCATAGTCACTATGTTAAGCCTATTCTATGCCGGCTAATTCCAAATATTATAGCTCAAATTGGGCACGCTTTAGCAAAATAGTGGCGGCCGTACTTGGTGGATACTTAGCTACCATGCTGTTTCACTACGGAATTGTGTTAAATCTAGAGGACTTATTCACAGGCGCCATCACCATCGTGTATAGTTCCTTCATTATGTGGGTAGCACTGATGACAGCTATATTCTGGATTAAAAAGCCTTGGGTAGGTTGGGTCATTATTCTTTCCATTAGCCTTTTTGGGGGGCTGTTAATATTTCTGTCTTGAAAAAGTTAAAAGGGTTATCCAGAGATGCCTTTAACAGGCTGTATCATGTACATACAGTTACGGGCATCGTCATTAGCTTTGCCTTATATGTCATCTTTTTTGCGGGTGCTTTCTCGCTATTTTATGATGAGATGGCCCCATGGGAAAACCCTGAATACAGGATGGAGTTTGAGAAAGACTTTGATTTTGACCATCATGTAGGCGAGCTATCAACGCAGTATGATATAGACTTTGAGAAAGAGGTCTGGCTATACTTACCTACGGATGTCATCCCTAAATTTTCAGTAGGTTTTTATGAGAAAGTACAAGACTCTACTGAAAAGGCAGATTGGAAGGAGGTCAACCTAAACAGTCAGGGTGAATACGTGCTAAAGAAAGAATCTAAGACCACTGTTGCCAATACCCTTTACAAGCTACATTACTTTGGACAGATCAAAACCTTTGGAATATTACTGGCAGGCTTTGTTTCCTTATTCTTCCTTTTTTCAGTGGTAACAGGTGTCATCGTCCACTGGGCCAATCTATTTACCAAGTTCTATGCCTTCATCAAGGAAGGAAAATGGAAGCTCATTTGGACAAATGCGCATACCGTTTTTGGGCTGATAGGGCTTCCCTTCCAGCTCATATTTGCCATAACAGGTGTGGCCTTATGCTTGCTGCCCTTGGCCATTTTACCGGCAGCCCTTCTCATTGATGAAGAAACCTTAAATGAGGCTGCCGCTAAGGTGGAACCATGGTACTACGCTGAATTGGAGAATACCCCTTCTACTCAAAACAACTTACCCATAAGTAAGCTCCGAAACATCACCCAGGCTGAGTACCCTAATCATACTTTTGGAAGTGCTACCCTTCAAAACTATGGGCAGGAAAATGCACAGATCGTTTTTCATGCGGAAGATACAGAAGGCATGCTCGGTAGGGGGCATATCGTAAGGTACATGAAGGATGGTAGGATTCATGATGACCTCAGTACTCTTCCCTACGATAAGGATTATTTCAAAGGCGTTTATGAGTATTTACACGTGATCCACTTTGGCCAATTTGGCGGGCTTGGGCTGAAGATTCTGTATTTCGTGATGTCCATGATCACCTGCTTTATGATCATGGCTGGAGTCATGCTTTGGAGAACTGCCAGAGACATTAAGAAATACACCCTCAAGCAAAGGGTATTTCATCATCAGGTCACCAAAATCTATCTGGCCATCAGTTTGAGCCTATTTCCTGCCGTAGCCCTTCTATTTGCTGCCAACAAATTGGTTCCAATGGGTATGGAATCACGCATAAGCTATGTAAATGCCATTTTCTTTCTGGGCTGGTTAGCTCTCACCATTGTGGGCGTATTTTGGGATAAGTATTCTCAACAAAACAGGAACTATGCCATTATAGGAGGTATTCTTTCTTTGTCTGTTCCTATACTTAATGGACTGGTAACAGGTGGATGGTTCTGGAATACCTTTAACAGCTTTAGGTGGGTAGCCGCCGTTGACCTGTTCTGGTTGTTTACAGGCTTAGTTAGTCTCTACCTATCGTTTTTCGTTTTGAAGGTAAAGGCTACTTCCGACAAACCTTCTGAACCTAAAATGGAAAAAGCATATCAATTGTAGTAGTCAAATGCCGTTTTCTTCCCGTACCTGAGGTAAATTTCATCAACAAAAAATCATTTTAGAGAAGTATTCTCAAGATATCGTTCCCAAATATTTTGGAGAAATCTCAGAATTGTTTTTATTTTATCTACAAATATTAACAATATAAGAATGTATAAAAGCCTGGGTAACCTGGAAGAAGTACTCTTATTGCTGG